>CALCVR010000030.1 GCA_937905915.1 uncultured Eubacteriaceae bacterium | reverse complement strand
CCGGGTAGTTGCGTTCTGTGGTAGCCCTGCTGGTTTCATTCTGGGGATAGATGCCTGTAGTTTGCACATCGTTTAGGTTTTCGGTTTTGAGTTCCGGCCTCTCTGCCAGAGTTCCCCCATATCCGCTATCAATGGCCGAAAAAGCGCTATTAAAATCCGACATTTGAGGAGGATCTGATAAGATCCATTGAGGCAAGCCAAGATGCTCTGTGCTAGAGTTATAAGACATAGTTCCTCCTTATTCTATGGTGGTTCTCACGGCCACCGTCAAGGTGTATTGCCCACGGGGGTTGTCCATACTGTGATCGATATCCACATCGGCGGAGAGGATAGGGGATCCCGTTTCGATATTGCCTTCCGGTACAATGATTTTTCCAATGTGGTATGCCGCGTCGGATGGAAGAAGTACGTAGGTTGCTGTGCCCCCGTTAGCTGTCATAGATACATCCTCCGGCGAAAAATTTTCCATTTCCCCAGAGGACTCAGCTACCACAATATCTCCCCATAGATCAGTGATCTTGGCGGGAGGCTCCCCGGACAGATAACTTAAGAGTTGTTTTCTGCCATATGTAGTTAGATAATTGCCCAAGTAATACCACTCCAATTGTATCTGCTCAAGCCAAGCCCATGAAAGGACAATACCCTCGAAATTTCTCCATGACGGGAAGCGCTGTTCAACTGCCGACCAAGGATAAGGATTGGAGGCAGATTGCAGCATCTGCCACGACGGATAGATCTCCTGGAAGGTCTCCCAGGATGTAGCCCGTGCGTGGATAAGCGCCCACGTAGTAGTTTCGCTGGCATAAGCAGTGATATAAGTCTTAATAGAGATCTTGTTGTCAATATATAACCCGTCTTCCGCCGCTTGGCCGCTGTCCAGGGTGAAAGTGGTGGTTACAGGCGTATACCAGAGAGCTTTGTAGGGATCTCGATAGGCTTCGTTGGATAGGGTTACGTCGTATTGCAGAAGGGATTGATCGTCTCGATCTAATACGGTTGTGGCTACCAGCTTAGTGACCTGGTAGTTGCCGAAAATCCCATAATAGGGTAGATTGACCGTCACCAACTTCCCAACAGGGATCCGGTAAAAACAAGAAAATGAAATTTCGGCCACCGGCTGGGCATGGTTGGCCAAAAAAGTCTGTGCTACCTCCACCGCCGTGCCAAAATCCTGGATAGAGTCATCCTCCATGGTGTATTCGATAATGCCGGACCCGCCACGCTGGGCTGCAATCTGCTGAGTGAGTCCAGGATCAACGATACGGGCATATACGTCGATCTCAAACACCGCGCCTTGAACCGTTATCTTATTGACATCTGATAGCGGTAAAAATTGATATCCGTCCTTGAGCTCGATGGTTGTGCTGCCGGATGTCATGAGCGCTTGATAATTTGGGTCATCGTCGTGGAGCCCCTTGTATCCTACTTGAATGGTGCCTAGCATGGTTGGATCGGATGGTGCATGCCCATCCTCCAGTTGATTGATGGATACCGCAGACCGCAGCGGGCTTTGGGCGGTTAAGGTTGTTTCATCCTCCCGCCAGATGCTCGTGGTGGTGTGTGCATCGGTGTCGCTTTCCACAGATACGTCAAGTGTTCTGGATGCCCCTGCCCCGCCGACTACGCGGCAGGCGCTATAATAAGTCAAAGCATCTTTTGACACCGATAAATCAAAGACATCTGCATTTTCGTCCAATGGAATGGGATAGATATCCCGGTTAGAAGAAAAACGCATATTGAATACACGATCTGGGGTGATCTCCCACCAGGCAGAGGCAATACTGGCCATATCGTTTAGGACATCGGATACATAGCGCCCCCAAAGGTAGGCTGGATCACTAAGGACGTAGTCTGAGAAATCGTCCACGATTCCCAGAGAAATGCCCTCTTTTGCGATGCGTTCCTCAAAGACCCCTGGAAATTCGGGAAAGGAATCTTTGTACCAGGATTGTGTACTGTGATTGCCGAATAGGATTTGCTGAATACTGGCCCCGGCAGGGAACGCTAAGTCTACAAAGATGGTGGATACCAGATCAGAATTTCCAGCCATCTCAAGGTCATACATACGCCAATCCAGCGGCCGGTCAAAAGTCTGCTGGCTCTTTTTGAGAATAACGCCAGAAAAGACGTTTTCGCCGCTGTCAAAAAGCTGGACGTAGTCGCATTCCTTGATATCGTCAGATTTGACCGGTACTTGGATAGAGATTGTAGAAGACGTGGCATGCGCGGAGGATTCCTCTAAGGATCCGCCGGTGATAATGGCAATGTCTTCCCGCAACCGCTGATTAATATAGATCTCTATTATTTGAACCGCCTCACTTTCACGGCGTCAAATTGATGCTGTGTGACATTGGATGAAATGAGTTTCCCATCAAGGTATACCGGTGTGACGCTGTGCACAACAATGGGGTTGGATGCGTAACTGGCGGACATTTCACCAGATAGTGCAGCCTCCATGCCTTCCAGGCCACCCAAAGCGGTAAATTTAACGTTCTGCGCCTTGGTTAATACTCGCTCACCATAGTCCAGATAAGCTGGCTGCCAGTCATCCATGACGAAATCTTCACCCTTTTGCAAGCGAGGTATCAGGGGAATGTTGAACCCTTTGCCGCCTACAATTGGTACCCAGTCAGGGATCTTAATGCTGTTGATCCCGCCAAGGAAACCATTGATCCCGTCGATAATCCAGTTAATTGGCGCCTTGAAAACATTTTTTATCGCTTCCCAGACATTGCCGAAGATATCCTTGACCGCGTTCCAAGCGCCCTCCCAATTTCCGGTAAAGACATTTTTGACAAAGTCAATGATACCTTGGAAAATTCCGGTAACAGGTTCTAAAACAGAGGTTACAGATTCGACTGCCCCAGCCAGCACACCGCTGAATACCCCTGCTAATACCTCTATGACTGGGCTGAGGACGTCGCCAACAATAGAGGCTATCGACCCGAAGATTTCAAACACAGGAGTAAGGGCGGAAAATAACGTCTGTAGTACAGGAGTAAGGGCGGAAAATAGGCTCTGGATTGGAGGAAGTATGGACAGCATGAGACTGGTCAGAGGTTCAATAAGCGCAGAAATCAGAGAGAGAACAGGTTGCAATGCGGCTTGAATCAATGTAGTTAAGGGACCCATCAGTGATTGGATTAACGCCATCAATGGGTCAAGGATACCACTAATTAGTTGAGTTAACGGCTCCAACAGCTGCATGACCAGGTCAAGAATGGGTGTTAAGATCTGGCTCACCAATTGCAATGCAATGCCCAGGATTTGCCCTAAGAATTCTATGAGAGCCCCTAGAGGTTCGCTTAGAACGAGAAGGACTTCTCCAATCTGTTCAAATATAGGGGTGAGGGATTCCCCGATCACGCCGATAAGGGGTTGCAGGGCCTCCAATAAAGTGCCCAACAGAGGGATTAGAGCTTCTCCAAGAGGAACGAGCAAAAGATCCAGGCTGCGCTTAATTCCCTCAAATACGGAACCGATATCGTCGTATTTGACATCCTTCATCTCATCCATGGCTTCGCCTGTAGCGTAAGCACCATCTTCGATGGACGCCAACTGGGATACAACTTCGGGACCCAAATCCTCCCACTGTGTGCCGAATAGATTGACGCCAGCGGTATTCTGTGCTAGAGGATCCTCCATACTTGCAAGAGCCGATATGGTTTGATCGAAAGCCTCTTTTGCAGAATCTCCGCCAGCTGCAAATTTGGCCGCCATTTCGTCAGCGTCTAATCCTAGAGCCTCAAATCCTGCCTTTGTCGTATCAGATCCATCTATAGCCCGGATGGACAGTTCTTTGATGGCGTCGCCGACCTTGTCCAAATTAAAAGCGCCACTTTCTGCGCCTTTTTCCATGATTTTGAACATATCGTCGGCATCAAGACCAACTTTTCCGAACTGGACGGAATATTCATTGATGCTGTCTAGTAATTCTCCGGAAAAATCAAGGCCGTTTTGTGCGCCTGTAGCGATCAATCCCATTGCTTTGTCGCCGTCTATACCAAACTGATCCATTAAGGTGCTTGCCGCGCGTACAGATTCACCTACATCGTATCCAAACGTATCGCGAAGAGCAAAAGCAGATTCTGTGATATTCCGCAAAGACGATTGATCCAAGTCTCCCATCTGTTGTTTAACAGTGGCCATAGAATCGGCGATGTCTTCAAACGAATCCCCATAATTATTGGCATAAATGGATTTCAGGGTGTCTTCGTATTCCCCTAAGCTATCTTGGCCGGTTCCGGTAGAGGCCGCAAACTGATTCATGGCTGTATCTAGCTCATTTGCGCTAGATACAGCCTTTTTCCCTAGTCCGATAGCCGCGCCAGCAATACCAAGGAAAGCAGCTTTTCCCGATACCCCGACCTTGTCGAAAATAGGGTTCAACCCACCTACTTTTTCTCCGGCGGACTCCGTGTTTTTTTCGGTTTCTTTTGTCCCGCTTTTGATAGCTTCCTCTGAACTTTTGGCCGATGATTTTATTTTCTTTTCAGCCTTATTCAAATCGCTGTCCAGCTTACTGTCATCCGCCCGGATCTCGTATTCAACTTTTCCTTCTGCCAATGCCTTCACCACCTTGGTGGTCATCGGCACATAATGGCACTACTTGACCGGTAATTTTATCTCAAATGTTTTGCCGCATCCGCGCCCTTTGCACTTGACGACAAGCCCTTTGCAATACGCGCCGGGCAGGATCCGGATGGGCATTTGGTATCCGCAATAAGGGCACTTAACTTTTTCCACGCGACATACCCTCCAATACGGACGCTATACTTCTAAGGCCTTGGACGAGCTGCGCGTCCCTTTCAGCCTGGGATATCTCCAGCCGGTATGTTTCTTTGGCTCGCATCAATGCGCGGATCTCTTCGGCGTTGTACTTGGTTCGCTTTGGGATAGGCCGTGTCCGGATCGATACAATTTCCATGATCCTGGTATTCTCAGGCAATGCCCGGAACAATGCCAAAAATTTGAGCCAGTGGAGTTTCCCTTGCTCATCGTAGAGGTCAATACCATATGCCTGGTGAAATCCGGCATAGATATAAGGGGCGTCTTGTAGGAAATCAATGGACTTGGGGCCACTAGACAACTTGTTCTTGGTGTTCAACATCAGCTTGTACAATTGATCCATCAAATGCGCCTTGTGATCTATGGATAATTTCCTTGCCTTTGGGGCCAAGAGCCAGATGGCGTATTCCAGCCGCTGCTCCTCGTCCCAATCTGGCCGGCCAAAGACATCAAATACCTCTAATACACGATCAAATGATGGCCTTAGTGGATATTGTTTTCCTGCATAAATGATGCGTTGGGGGAGTGGACAATAAAGAGGATGAGTCATCGCATACCGCGCCGGGCTTTTTTAGCGTTGGAAACCTGCCTCTTTCGCTCTTCTTCCAGCGCAGGGTAGATGGTATCCATGATATAAGGCGTAATATCCACCAGCAGTTTGGCCCAATTATCCTCATAAAAACCGATCATTTTTTCCGTGTTTTCGTATCCAAAAAGCAGTTCCAATAGGGCATAGATGGCTTTGCCATAGGCTTCAAGGTTTCCAGTATCTCCGGGATTTTCTTCGGCTTTTTTCTTGGCATCGATAATCGCAACTTGACAACGCCTGTATTTAGACGCTGCGGCATAGAGATCCAGCTTGACGTCAATTTGGATTTCTTTATCACCGTCAGACAACACCAAAGTGTCGGAAAAGGCTTTGGATTTTTCGATCCTTGTCATATTGGCCTCCTAGTAAAAAGATAGGAGGGCCGAAGCCCTCCATTGAAACAATAATTTATGCGCCTCCGCTTTCGGAAACTTCCGGAGCACCGTCGAAACGGATCTCCACGGAAATAGCGCTGTCATCTGTAGTTGCGCCAGACCATTCCTGGATATTGCAGAAGGTACAGGGGCAAGTGAGCGTCATAGTCTTGCTGGCCTCATTTAAGTAGGTCAGTTTGAATTCGGTTTGCCGGTCGGTGTCCAGCTTATACTTGGCTGCAAAGATGTAATCCTGTGCAGGGTCACCGACGATGCGGCGGCCGGTTAGCGTAAAGGCTGGAGCCATGCCGGTGACGTGGTTTCTGGCAAAACCTTTGTCCTTCAAAAAGAAATATTGCTGTACGGTCTCATTTAGAGCTTCGGCAATGTTGTCAAAACCGTCGTCCAGGGTTGCCCAGGTATCCGATTCTCCTGTTTTAATGCTGGCTTCAATGCCATACATGGTGAGCAATCTGCCCATCTAATCACCTCGTAGAAAAAATTTGACCCTAAGGCTTGAGCCATAGAGCCATTGGTTGTTCTGCTCCCTCCCAAGATAGCAAGGAGCATTGGTGGTTGAAATATCAGTAATCTGCCATTTTGTGGATTCAGGGTATTGTTTGCGCCGGGTAAGCGCCGCATGGATGCGGCCTAAAGTGCTGCTGATTGTTGCTTGCTCTTGATGTTTCCCATTTAACACAAGGCTCATATCCATAGAGGCGTTTTTATTTAGGAACGTGGATGTAGGCGCACCATTGGCCCAAGCAATAGAAATCCCGTTGGATTCAGGCATAGGGCCGATCAAAATAGGCGCATAGGGGGCAGTCTCTTCCATAAGGGAGATAATAGACATCAATACTTCATCGTATATGCTCAATGTCCCATCCCCCTTAAAAACGCCCGCTGAAAAATGGCTTCCCAATCTTTTCCGTAAGTTTTTTCGGCCTTATCGCACCACATAAGAGAGGCATTCGCGTTTACATCTTTGGATGGCGTCCCAGTAAAATACATGCGCTTTGCATACAATGTATCCCAAACTAATAAACCCTTTTTCAAAATGCTCTTAGAATAACTGCTGGATATCATGGTGCTCTTGTATTGTCTACAGTAGTAGTTGCAATCCTTAAGCGCTTGCATGGATACCACAGGAATAGCAGCGGCTTCGCCTCTCTTTATGCAAGCTCTAATCGCCGAACGGTTGGTAGTGACCTTGAAACTCATACCAGTCCAACCTCCCAATGATGCAGGTGCTTGCCGTCATACATGGGCTCTATGGTTTGGACGGTATAATCATTCCCTTGCCACGTGACACGCTGCCCAACACAAAAATGTATTCCGCGAGGCCGGCTGTTGCGGCAATCGTACAGGAGTACGCTGGACAGCTGTACTTCGGTGTTATCCTTGCTTCGTACTACCTTGCTCGTAGGGTCAATCCTTACATATGACAGCGGCCTGTTCTGGTATGTGATGTGTTGCCAGGCATCTGGCGTTCCGGGATTTTGGAGGATTGCTGTATGAATCAGCAAATGTCGGGGGATGGGCATCATAGGAGCCTCACCCCCGCGTACAACAATCCGGCCGGCATCAGATAGCCTGACACAAGCGGCGATATTTGGCTATCCACCCGTCCGGATTGCCCGCCGGTAGAGGAAGAATAGCTGTACCGGCCGAGAGTGGCGCTTGCCAGCGGTTCCGATGCGAGATAACTGGAGCCGCCATGATTATCAATCCATTGGATTTGTACGCATACGGCCTTTTTTACCTGCTGCTGTGCGTATTCTGTCAACCCGTCAAGGTTGCCGCGCAGCTTGTATCCCGTAACCATATCAATTTGGCTTGACGCCATTTCGGCTAAAAAATCAAAGTCATCCGGAGGGTCAATTCCAAAGTTTAGATAATCATTTTCGGTAACATATGCCATTACTCATCGCCTTTGCTTTCTGATTTTTGCGCCGGGCTCAAGCTTTTTTTTTAATGAGTACCGCCGTGGCTTTTGTCACCTTATGGGCATAGATTTTACGGCCCTGAACAGCTGATGCGCCGATGTACTTGCCAGATCCAGCTAAGTCCTGGACATGCGGAGCTACCTGCCACTCATTGATGCGGGTACACCAATCCGGGTGGCCGGCGATCACCTCTGTAGTGGATGCAAGATTGTTGCTTTCAAAAATGTTGAAACCGGCAATCCGGCCGGCCGCGCCACTCTGTTTTACTTCGTCGCCTAAGTTGGAAGCGCTGATAAATTCCGGGGATTTCAGGATCAGCGCAAATACAGCCGGGGACACCAAAGCGAAACGGCGCTCTACAGGGACGTTAGATTCAGAAAGTTTTGTTCTCATATCGACCATATTTGCATAAATGGTGTCTTTCGTAAGAGCGGTAGTATCGCCGAATGCGGCGCCGCCTGACTCAAGTGCCGCAATGCCATCCTTATCAAGCTGCAAAGCAAGCGAATAACCAGCGCTATCCAAACGATCCGCCACCAGGTTATCCGGTACCGCAGCGGCGTCATATCCATCGATCAGCTCGTTAACGGCGTAATCCTTGTCAATGGTAATGGTCAAATAGGTGGTAGAACCTGCGCCAAGCTCAACGCCCTCAGCTTTGTTATAGGCGGAAGCGGCCACCTCTGTATCACGTACAGGGATTTTGACTGCGCCCGCCTTCGGGTTGCCTTCATATCGATTGTTAAAAATTACACCGTCTTTTGTGACTAAGGTAGCTCTCAATTTCATGTCGACAAGAGCCGCATATCTGTCTTGCAATGTATGTGCCATTTAAACACTCTCCTTATTTTTTTAGTCCGGGATTCCGTGCGAAGAATGCAGCTTCTACACCGGACATCTTTTGCCCAGCACCATGCCGCAAACCCCATGGTTTCGATCCATCTTCTTCGGTTTTTTGCGTTGCAGCAAACTCCGGATATTCTTTTAGAAAGTCCTCCAGGATATCCTTGACCGACTCTTCATCAACATCGTCATCCTTAAAGCAATGGGAAAAATCGCCCAACTTTAAGGCGGCCTTGGCACCTTTGGCAGTAATGCCGAGATCGGCGGCCAATTCTTTGATCGTACCTGATAGTAGCCTTTCATTAGCTTTCTGTAGAAGGGCTTGTGCGGCGTCTTTTTCGCCTGTATCCTCTGCGGCCTTGTCGGATGCAGGAGGCTTCTCAGAAGATGCCTCCCGTTTGCCCTTCCGTGCTCCTTTGGCGAATGCTTTGTTGATAAGGTCGTCCAGTTGCTTTTGAGTCATCTGAATGGGTTTGCTATCCGGCTCTTCTTGCTGGTTATCAGCCTGGCTGCCGTCGGCCTCTCCGCCTGTCTCGGCGTTTTGGGTGGTGTCGGTTTCCTGTTCTTGTAACTCTTTTTCATCAGCCATAACAGCCTCCACGTTTTCGGCCCGCCGGCCATAATATTCCGTGCAGTTTAACGCCTCCGGCACGTTTATGGGCACAAAAAAGCCACCCTACAAAAAAGCAGGTGGCTTTCATCTCAGTTATTTTGTTGGTGGGCTAACATATAGAGTATTTCTTGGCAAATCTCTCCTTCCGGGGTTTCATTGTAATCATCGTCGAGACATTCTAGGACTAGATGATCTCCCACTTTGTCTCCGATTTCTATTTCTTGGTCGTCATCTAAATCTCCCATTACATCAAATCCAAAACCGATACGATTCAACAGAGCTTGTTGCTTAGAGGAAAACGGGTATTTCATTTTTTCAGCCCTTCTTTCAATTTCTTGGCCTTACTAGATCCTGTTGGCCAAGTGCTTGCGATATTGCCAGTATCGGGGTTGATCGCTACCGTAGCTTTTTCGCCAATATACTGGATGCTCTTCCGCCCCTTAGCATCTACTTTTAGCTTACCCTTTTTAAGCGGCGAAAGCAAGGCTTCGGATATGTCGGAGGCAGAAACTCCTCTATCTTCTGCTCTCACCATAGAATGAACTGAAATAGTGGTTTTAACGCCATTGTCAAGAGAGATGCCGCTGATTTCTTCTACAGCCTGTTGATACTTTTTGTTAGCCGCCGTTGCCTTGCTGCTTTGGCTTCTTCCAAACCCGACAACCTGTTCACGGTCCTTGCGGCGCGTCCGTCCTGTTTTTTCAGTGAACGCCTTTAACTCAGATTCATGACGCTTGAGGCGCACAGACGATTGGGCAAATGCTTCTTTGTCCCCCAAAGCATCGTACATCATACACTCCTGCTTGTCACGGCGGATTTTTCGTTCTATGGCTCTCTGTTGCTGACTTTCCTGATAGAGACGGTCATTTTCAGCCCTATCTTCTGTAGGCTCTGAACGTTTAACTCCAAGACCGGGAACAAATGGATTGATGTGATGACCGCAATTGATTCCCAATATCCCATCGGGCTCCCCATAGCTGGACGACTTCCACGGATAGTATCGGATTTTGTTTCCATAGACGTCCTCCGTTGTGCCACTTTTATTTTTTCGGCTAAAAAGCTTTCCTTGATCCTTAGCGCACTTTGGGCGGGATCCTGCATGGCTGCTGACTTCGATAAGATCCAAGTCATAATCATCCATCCGGTCAAACTGGGCTTGATGGGCCACGTTGTTGACAGTAGTCCGGACATCCATACTGATATACGCCTCTGGACTCCATTCCCGGCCTTTTTTGTCAACAAAAGCAGGGATACCCTTATCCAACAAATCGCCAATGGCTTTGCGCACCGCCTGTTGACTGGTTTCTGCACCGATCACCACAGCGCCCGCATGCTTATTAAGCACATCATAGACAGGTTGTTTGGCCACAGCTTGATCAATATACCCACGTATGCCCTTGATAAGCGTTGTCCAGGCGGGCTTAACTTTGTACTGCATTACGGTATTGACCATATTCTGCCGGCGCTTGGCTTGTTTCCAGTAGGTTTTTACAGCAGTCTGTACGCTGCGGGATGGGGGGATCTTTGTGTTTGTGGCGTATCCCATTTTTGCGGCTTTTTGGCAGGCGGGTTCCAATTCATCAATGGCTTCTTGGGCGGCGTCCTCCAGCGCTGTATGCAGCAATTCTGGGGCAATCCCAGTACGCTGGGCGATGATCTTGGCACTCTCTTTCCGAAGGACACCCATTTGAGCCAGCATCTGCATTTCCCATTTAGCGGTATTGGTGATCTCCGTATTTTTGGCTAATCGCCTGGCGATATTGGTGAGAAGATCATCTTCTATAGCGCTGTATAGGTCAGCCAGCGGGCGCGCCAGCTGCCAAGAGCGGTAGGGGGTCATTGCTCCTCATCCTGTTCTATTTGTTCCTCCTCTGGCGGAGCGAACCCGATCTGTTGCTGATCTGTTTTTTCGGGTCCTGCTTCACCCCCAAACAAATCAACGTCAGATCCTGAGATGATACGGCCTTCTTCAACAATGCGCTCAAGCTCTTCCGCGGCGGTTTTCTCGTCATAACCATAGATATCCATAATGGCGGATAATTTAGATTTGAGCTCGGCTTGGATAAGCTTGATGTTATTATCAATTTTGGTGTTATCGTCGTTGATAATGCTATCATCATACATCACCGTGACATCCGGAATCGAGGAACCGCATAGATAAGCCAAGGCTTGCACCATGCCGGTAAGAGCATCGGTCAGTATATGTTCGTGCTTTTTAAGGTTTTGGAACAGGTCAGATTTTTCGCTGACAACTTCCGTGGCTGTCTTTACACCGCCGCCTTCAAAATTATATCGATCGGTACCAAGCCCGCATTTAAGGGACAGTGTATTCAGGGCATCGCGTAACCCTGTCTGGTGCTCGGTGGTGCGAAGTGTAAAGGAAATGTCTATAGGTTTGTCCGCGCCTTCCACATTGAGCGCATAAAATACGGCGTCCCTTGGATCAAATGCAGGCTTATACATGCGGTTGTTTGGGTCAGGTTCAGACGCATCTTCGATTTTGGCCATACTCATGGGGATAAAGATGCGCTTACGTCCCAACTCAAACTCATTGCTGTAGCTGTCCCATACTAGATCCACCTTTTGAAGCGCCGATATGGCGTTGGCATACACAGATACCCCCATAGGGCAGTCTAGATCTACATTGTTGACGATGTTAGGGGTAATGATTTGGAATAGTGGGACGGTAGATCCAGTATTTACGATTTCCGCAACACCTTCAAGCGCTAATTCTTCTCCGGTTTTGTTATCGAATAGATGATTTTCAATGATGTATTGCCCATTTTCCAGCCGGTGAATCTGGAGATATACGCATTCAATTTGCCCCTGTTGCCGAATGCTGCCAAATGCGCATTCGGTAATAACTCCGTTTTCCCAAGAGAGCGGGAATATCATATCAGCACGGATATAGTCAATATTGGGCATACCGTCCGGGCCTAGGTACTCAACCAAAGCGCCGGTACCAAGAGCGAATGCCAATTCAACCAACCGGTTAGCCTGTAAGTCCCATCGATTCGCCAACAAGATATCATCTAGCCGGTCCTGGAATACGCCGGCGGAGATCTGTGTTTTCTCATTGAGAAGTAGATTGGCCCAATCTTCCGCCACTGTTTTGGCCATACCAAGCCCCCTGCGGCGGCGCTCAATCAAATTGATGCCGTTATACACGGAATATCTGTGGAAGCTCTCCACATCTCCTTGATACCATTCCATCCATTGGTCAATTTTACCGCGGAATACGCTGTCTATACCAGTCCATCCGCGTTTTACCAGATAAGGGGTAATGTCCATACTTTAGCTCCTTCGGATCAAGTCCTGCATGAAAGGTTCCATGCTGTATTCGCAAGCGTCTAAGCTATCCACGTTGTGTTTCCCGTCGTCTAATCGCACATCTTTGCCTACCACTTTGGGATCCCAGACAGCAGAGCAAAACGCCCCCGATAGATGCTTACAATTCTGCATAATTTTATATCTGCCAGATCCCTGAATCATACACCAAAACCGGATTCGGTCATTGATGGGACCTTTCCGGGCATTCTTGATATCAATACGGATTCCGGCTTTATGAGCGGCGGCTCGAAGCCCCTGTATCAATGCTTGCTCGGCACTGTCACAGTAGACTTCTAACACCCTCCACCGGCTCTGACAACGCCGGACAAACTCCACAAAATCATGTTCAAGCTGAGCGGGGGAGATGATTTCCTTGCGATAATACTCATCTAGCGTAACCACTTGCCGCCGGTCCAGAGTGATCCCATTGCATACAAACGTGTGAGCCGATCCGTTGCCGCCAAAGTCTACGCCAATAGTAGCGATGCGGATATTAGGTGGGTTGTCAATTTCAAAAGATTTTGGATCATCTGCGAACTGCCGGTAGATAATACCCTCAGCAGCCGTCCACTGGCCTAAAATAAAACGATTGTAATAGACGGTGCCCGCATATTCTTTTTTCAGTTCTGCAACTACATTGGCCGGCAATGCGCCATCATCGATGGTGTACGATTGCTGATAGATGTCAGCGTCAGACTCTAAGAACTGCTTAAACCAGTGATGCGGATTGTCCGGGTTACATGTCCCGTCAAATCTGGAGTGCTCACAGCGCAGACGTGATTTGAGCATCTGAAAGACTTCTTCACTCCACGTAGTGACCTCATCGCCGTATACATACTCAAACGTAGCGCCTTGAATGCGGGCCATGTGTTTTTTTGTTATCAGCTCCTAAGGCATAGACCTTTCGCCCAAAAAGCTTCACAGTGTTATCACTGCTGATATTGCCCACCAGGTCAGGCGACCATATTTCCCGCATAGGGTCTAAGATATTGCGTTCCAGGGTGCCCTTGGTGTTGCCCAGCATTACTAACAGCCCTTGCCCTTTTGCGGCCAGGATCCTTTTGGGGATTGTCACGGCAAAATCTACGAACGATTTCCCGGAGCCGGTAGCGCCAGTTTTGACATTCCAGCGGTGGTTGCAATTGAGCAGGTATTCCTGTTGTTTCTTAGTCAATGGCACTGTTGGTATCCCCCAGAATTTCACGCGCTTTTTTCAGGACTTCGGTGTCTGTGCCGTCGGGTTTGTCTTGGCCAATCAGCTTTAACACTTCACGAAAAGCCACCATATCGCCAGCCTGAGCAGCTTTGATGGCCGCCGAAACCATTAGCATCATATTGTTGATGTCCTCTGGATCTATTCCATCACGGGACAGCCGGTTCCACTTTCTTAAATCCGATACAGGTAAGGCTAAGATAAGTTCTGCACACTCTTTCGCAGTCTTTTTGGCGCGTCTTGCTTCCCCGGACGCTTCCCCGGCTTTTCTTGCATTTCTCGCGCGTTCCTCGGGCGTTAATCTGCTATTTAGCTCTTCTGCTGTCATCAAGTTCTGTTCATTGGCCAAGCCTCACCACCTCAAAAACGGCATAATTTAGGCCCCCAGCTGTTACACTG
>CALCVR010000029.1 GCA_937905915.1 uncultured Eubacteriaceae bacterium | reverse complement strand
TATGATCGGCTGTTTTAATCACATCTAAATTGTGCTCAATAACGACGACAGTATTGCCGGCGTCTACCAGCTTTTGCAGCACGTCGATGAGACGGTGAACGTCGGCAATGTGGAGCCCGGTGGTGGGTTCGTCCAAGATATAGATGGTACGGCCGGTGGAACGTCGTGACAGCTCGGTAGCCAGCTTGATTCTCTGGGCCTCACCGCCGGACAACGTAGTGGACGGCTGGCCAATTTTAATATACCCAAGTCCTACGTCATAAAGAGTTTGAAGCTTTCGTTGGATACGGGGAATGCTGCTGAAAAATTCCAATCCTTCTTCCACCGTCATCTCCAAAACGTCGTGAATGCTTTTTCCCTTGTACTTAACCTCCAAGGTTTCACGATTGTACCGTTTGCCCTTGCATACTTCACAAGGGACATACACATCGGGCAAAAAGTGCATTTCGATCTTTAGAATGCCGTCGCCTTGGCAGGCTTCACAACGACCACCTTTGATGTTAAAGGAGAATCGCCCTGCTGAAAAACCTCTCATTTTGGCGTCCTGGGTCGAGGCGTAAAGCTCACGGATAAAGTTAAACATGCCGGTATAGGTGGCGGGATTGGAGCGAGGCGTACGTCCGATGGGAGATTGGTCGATGTCGATGACCTTATCTAAAAATTCCAACCCCTTAATTTCCTTGTGGGCACCCGGCACATGCTTTGCCCCATTGAGCTTGGACGCCAGGGTTTTATACAAAACCTCGTTGATGAGGGAGGATTTTCCCGATCCGGATACGCCGGTGACACAAGTAAAAGTTCCCAAGGGAATATCTACCGTGACATCCTGTAGGTTATTTTGTGTAGCGCCCACAATGCGCAGAATATTGCCGTTTCCCTTTCGCCTCTCTTTTGGCACAGGGATACTTCGTTTGCCACTGAGGTACTGACCAGTAATGGATCTTTCGCAGGCTTTGATATCCTCTACTGTTCCTGAGCACACCACCTCTCCCCCATGGATACCGGCGCCAGGACCAATATCTACAATCCAATCGGCGGCATACATGGTATCCTCATCGTGTTCCACTACAATCAAACTATTACCTAAATCCCGAAGATGCTTTAAGGTAGCCAATAATTTGTCGTTGTCCCGCTGATGGAGGCCAATGGACGGTTCGTCCAAAATATAAAGAACCCCCATCAAGTAGGAGCCGATTTGAGTGGCCAAACGGATGCGCTGGCTTTCCCCACCGCTGAGGGTACCCGACTGACGGGTCAACGTCAGATAGCTGAGACCTACGCTTTCCAAAAATCCAAGCCGTTCGGAGATCTCCTTCAAGATCCGTTTGCCGATCATGCGTTCCCGCTGGGACAACTGAAGGTTTTGGATAAACTCCAGTTCCTTTGTGACAGACATGGAGCAAAACTCGTGGATGTTGAGCCCGCCTACTGTAACGGCTAAAGATTCCGGTTTCAGACGCATCCCATGGCAGTCCGGGCACGGCATGGAACTCATATAGGATTCGATCTCTTCCTTCATCCAGGAGCTGTTTGTCTCTTTGTACCGGCGTTCCAAATTGGTGACGATGCCTTCAAAGGCGGTTTCGTAGGTGCCGGAACCGTACTCCATGGTGCGTGTCATCTTGAGTTTTTTGCCTTTTGTGCCGTAGAGGATGGCGTTCACCGCCTCCTTGGGCATTTCACAGATGGGAGTATCCAGCGTAAAGCCGTATTCTTTTCCCAAGGCTTCAAAATACATGCGGCTGATGGTGCCGCTGTCCGAGTTAAACCAGCCGCTTGCTTTGATGGCGCCTTGAGAAATGGAAAGGCTCTTGTCTGGCAGAATGAGCTTTGGATCCACCTTCATGAAGATACCCATGCCAGTACATGTAGGACAAGCGCCAAAGGGATTATTAAAGGAGAACATCCGCGGCGTCAATTCTTCCACGCTGACGCCGTGCTCTGGACAGGCGTAGTTTTGCGAAAAGGTCAGTTCCTTCCCTCCTACTACATCTACCGAGGCGATCCCTCCCGCCAGGGCAGTGGCCGTTTCCATGGAATCGGCCACACGGCTACGGATGTCCGGCCGCACGACCAGACGATCCACTACGATTTCAATGGTGTGTTTTTTGTTTTTTTCCGGCTTGATGGTCTCAGAAAGGTCATAAAGGATACCGTCCACCCGCATTCGGACAAATCCCGATTTGCGGGCTGCATCGAATTCCTTGGCATGTTCGCCCTTTCGGCCACGCACCACCGGCGCTAAAATTTGAAGCTTGGTGTTTTCCGGCAGAGCCATCACTTGGTCGACGATTTGATCAATGGTCTGCTGCTTGATCTCCCGTCCGCAAATGGGACAGTGTGGAATGCCGATGCGGGCATAAAGCAACCGGAGATAATCGTAAACTTCGGTCACGGTACCGACGGTGGAACGGGGATTCTTGGAAGTGGTCTTTTGGTCGATGGAGATGGCTGGGGACAGACCTTCAATGAGATCTACATCCGGCTTGTCCATCTGGCCGAGAAACTGACGAGCGTAAGATGAGAGGGATTCCACATACCGCCGCTGTCCTTCCGCATAGACGGTGTCAAATGCCAAAGATGACTTACCCGAACCGGATAGACCTGTAAAAACCACCAGTTTATCCCGTGGGATGGTCAGGCTGACATCCTTTAAATTGTGTTCCCGCGCTCCTTTGATGGTCAAATGATCTAATGACAATTTTCATTCCTCCGCACCTAATTGGATTGCTGTTATTTACCGGACTTTAGTTTCTGGATCCGATCCCGAAGATAAGCGGCATGCTCAAATTCCAGGAGTTTGGCTGCGGCCTTCATCTCCTTGGTCAGTTGCTCAATGAGCTGCTGACGCTCCTGACGATTGAGCCGGCGGCCAGATTTGGCCTTTTCTTCCACCGATTTATCTTTGGCTGTAATTTCGATTACATCAGAAACGTCTTTGATAATGGTTTTGGGAACGATTCCGTGTTGCTCATTGTACTTCATCTGGATGGCGCGACGGCGTTCGGTTTCAGAGATAGCCCGTTCCATGGATGGCGTAACACTGTCGGCGTACATGATGACCTTACCTTCGGCGTTCCGCGCCGCCCGGCCGATGGTTTGGATGAGCGAGGTTTCAGAACGAAGGAACCCCTCTTTGTCGGCATCCAAGATGGCTACCAGCGATACCTCCGGCAGATCCAATCCTTCACGCAGCAGGTTGATGCCCACCAAAACGTCGTATTCTCCCAGCCGCAAATCCCGGATCAGTTCCATCCGCTCGATGGTGTCCACATCGTGGTGCATATATCTTACACGGATGTCCATATCCTCTAAATACGCTGTAAGGTCTTCGGCCATTTTTTTAGTCAATGTGGTGATGAGTACTCGTTCTTTCCGATCGGTCCGCAGATGAATTTCCGATACAAGGTCGTCGATCTGACCCTCGGTTGGCCGAACTTGGATCTCCGGATCCAGCAGCCCCGTCGGGCGAATGACTTGCTCCACTGTTTGGACGCTGTGCTCCTTTTCAAAGGGACCCGGCGTGGCGCTGACAAAAATAGCTTGCCCCACCCTCTCATAAAATTCATCGAAATTAAGGGGACGGTTGTCATAAGCCGAAGGAAGGCGGAATCCAAAATCTACCAATGTTTTTTTGCGGGCGTGGTCTCCGGCGTACATGCCCCGGACCTGTGGAATACTGACATGGGATTCATCCACAATCAGCAGATAATCCTTTGGGAAGTAGTCCAACAAAGTGAAGGGCGCGCTGCCGGCCGGACGTCCAGACAAAACCCGGGAGTAATTTTCAATGCCTTTGCAAAATCCGATCTCCCGTAACAGCTCCATGTCATATCGGGTACGCTGTTCAATGCGCTGTGCTTCCAACAATTTTCCGTTTTCCCGGAAGTACTGGAGCCGCTCTTCCAATTCCCGCTCCAATTCCTTTAAGCCAGCGTCCACCTTTTCCGGAGGCACGATGTAATGGGATGCGGGATAAATAGCTACATGCTGGATAAATCCCTTT
>CALCVR010000028.1 GCA_937905915.1 uncultured Eubacteriaceae bacterium | reverse complement strand
AATAACTTTACAGAACAAAAAGGACTACTGTGTCAACACGTAGTCCTTTTTGCATATTTTTTGTGGTTAACAGCAGGATGCCACTTCTAGTTTAAGCAATTCCTTCATTCCGCTTAGCTCCACTGGAAATTCCAAAACACCAAAGGAATGCGGAAAATAGGTGATCTCCGGCATAATAATCACCAGTTGGGTATCGGTCAAATAATAAGGTTGATTCACATCTATTTTGTCAAAGGGCTCGATCTGTTGGTCTTGTATTCCCTGCTCCTGAATGGACTTTTTGATTTCACTGCTGAGATAGGAAACATAATCGGCATTTTCCTGGAATAGATCCCTTAGTTCATAAAGCGTTCCATCTACAGCTGAGAAGGTCGCCCCTGTTTTGGAAGAACTGCCATTGGCTCCTCCTGTATAGAGATACTCGTCAAAGAGAATGCTAACCAAACCGCCACAGTTTCGTTTTACTTGGAAATCCATTTTGGCTTCCGTACGGTTTCCTTGGTCGGCCGATGTCTGAGCCAATACCTTAAGCCGACAGGCTGATTCAGCAAATCGAACATTTAATTTTGCTTGTTGGTCAGTATCCTGTAATCCACTGATCTTCGGCCATGCCGCTGAATACTGCAAAGGGTCCTCTTGGATGTTTTCCTCTACCCGATTGATATGCACACGGCTGGCGGCTGAAACGCTTGGAACCATTAGAAGTACCAAAGCCAACATACAAGCTGCTATTTTGATACATTTGCAATTTTTTATCAAATGATTCCCTCCTTTTCCATTGTCCTGATTCCCATCTGGGCAGGACAGCTATTAGTATTCCCCTATTGTTAGAGCATCGAACATCTCAAAGATTGGCGGTAGAAAGAGGTAGAATTCATTCGCTAAATAAAAAAATTTTTTGAAATAAAAATTTTAATGGTGGTGATCGTATTGTCTGGAGAGCAGGCTTTGGCAATTGTAGGAGGAGGAGCCTCTGGACTAATGGCCGCTTTGTCGGCGGCCATCCAGAGGCGGGAGAGAGGAGCCAATTTTCCCGTTGTCTTGCTCGAAAAGGGCCCTCGCGTCGGTAAAAAGCTACTGGCAACGGGAAATGGACGATGCAATCTCTCCAACTTAAAGGCATCCTCTAAGGGATACCATGGTGATCCTGGTTTTTGTCAGGCTGCTACCACGACTTTTTCTCCGCCAGCTACCATAGATTTTTTTGAAAATCTGGGACTTGTATGCCGGGTGGAAGGAAATGATCTTGTTTATCCTTATTGCGAACAGGCTTCGGCTGTATTGGATTGTCTCCGTTTTGCCTGCCAGCGCATGGGGGTTGATATTCACTGCGACTGTGAGGTACAGTCCATCCAAAAACAAAAAAGAGGATTTTCCCTGTCCACCTCTACAGGATTCATCCATTGTGGGGCTGTAATCCTGTCCACAGGGGGCATGGCGTCTCCACAGCTTTCCTCTGGAGAGATTGGCTATCGCCTGGCAAAGTCCCTAGGGCACCGTTGTACTTCCCTTTTCCCCGCCTTGGCTCCCATCCGGACCGATCCAGTATGCACTCGTCCTCTCAAAGGAATACGAGTGAAGGGAGCGGTTTCTCTCGTGAAAAAGGATACGATATTGAGAACCGAACGAGGTGAAATCCAGTTCTCCGATGGCAGCCTCTCCGGCATTGCAGTAATGCAGCTTTCTCGCTTGGTATCGTTCCATCAAAGCACACGTCTTGTTTTAGATCTCATGCCTGATTATTCTCAAAAACAGGTGCAATCCCTTTTGAGGCGCATGCAAAGTCTCCTGCGATCCGAACCGGCCGAACGTCTCTTAACCGGTTTTCTCAATAAACGAGCGGGACAAACCCTAGTAAAACAAACTGTTTCTCTTAGCCGTCCTATCGGCAGCCTTTCGTTGGATGAGTTGGAGAATATTGGGCGCAGAATTAAAGCATGGGAATTCCCTATCCTCGGTGTTGGCCCATGGAAGAACGCCCAGGTGACGGCCGGCGGACTAAACACCTCCCAATTTTGCAATCGAACTATGGAGTCCCGCTTGGTTCCTGGATTTTACGCCACCGGAGAGGTGCTGGATGTGGATGGAGACTGCGGTGGATTCAATCTTCAGTGGGCATGGAGTTCCGGCTACACAGCTGGATACTGCGCTGCTCAACGCCTTCTAGGGAGGAAACAAATATGATTCGTATTTCTGGGTTATCTTTGCCCCTTGGGAAAAGTGAGAAATGTTTATGGACCAAAGCAGCCGATGTCCTAGGCATTCCGAGTAAAACCATCCGCAGCCTTGCCATTGCCAAAAAATCTGTAGATGCTCGGAAGAAAAACAATGTCCATTTTACATACAGTGTGGATGTGGAAATTGACGGTCAGGAGCACCGTTTTGTGGGTCGCAAAGGACCCTATACCATTATGATCCCCACTCCCTATCAATACAAACTACCCTGCGTATCTGCCTCATCCCGCCGTCCTGTGGTAGTGGGGACAGGACCTGCCGGACTGTTTGCCGCTTTGATTTTAGCTCAGTGCGGTCTCTCCCCTTTGGTCATCGAACGGGGTATGGATGTGGATACCCGCTTAAAAGACGTAGAGCAGTTCCGCCAAACCGGCCGATTGAACCCTTGTTCTAACATTCAGTTTGGCGAAGGAGGCGCCGGTACTTTTTCGGATGGCAAGCTGACCACCGGCATCAAGGACCCGCGCTGCCGCAAAGTCTTAGAAGAGTTCGTGAATGCTGGTGCTCCAGAGGAAATCCTCTATTTAGCTAAGCCACATATCGGAACCGATCTTTTGGTTTCCATTGTAAAAAAATTGAGGGAAATCATTGTCCAGCTGGGAGGAGATGTCCTCTTTAACACGAAGCTAACAGGGCTCTTGACGGAAAATAACAAGTTATATGCCATTCAAGTCTTACAACAAAACCAGAATAAAACCATCGCTACAGACTCGCTTATTTTGGCCATTGGACACAGCGCACGGGATACCTTTGAAATGCTTCATCAATCCGGTCTCTCCATGGAACAAAAAGCTTTTTCCGCTGGTGTACGCATTGAACATCTCCAAGCTTCCATCAATCAAAGCCAATATGGGAAATTCGCCTCCCACCCAGCCTTGGGTGCCGCTGATTATAAATTATCTGTCCGCCTCCCCAACGGACGTGGCGTGTACACCTTTTGTATGTGTCCTGGAGGTGAGGTCGTCGCAGCGGCATCGGAAGAAGGCGGGGTATGCGTCAACGGTATGAGCCGTTACCATCGTGATGGCGTCAATGCCAACAGCGCACTGCTGGTGGATGTACGTCCAGCTGATTTTCCTTCCTCCCATCCATTGGCCGGTGTTGCGTTTCAAAGGCGGATGGAACAAGCGTCTTATGTCTTAGGCGGCAGCAATTACCGTGCTCCTGCTCAGTTAGTGGGAGATTTCTTAAACCACAAAGCCAGTACCATTTTGGGGAAGGTGGAACCTACCTATCGCCCAGGTGTAGAGCTGTGTAGTTTGGACGACTGTCTTCCAGAATTTGTTGCTCATTCTATTCGTCAAGCGCTCCCCCTTCTGGATCAGCGACTGAAAGGATTTGCTTCGTATGACGCTGTTATGACAGGAGTGGAAACCCGAAGCTCGTCTCCTGTCCGCATCATCCGAGATCAGACCGGGCAGTCCGCAATCGAGGGAATTTATCCTTGTGGCGAAGGCGCTGGATATGCCGGCGGTATTATGTCGGCCGCTGTGGATGGAATTCGCTGTGCAGAGTATTTCATTTTAAATCAAAAAAACAGTATAAAAAAGTAAAAGAAAAAGGACGCCTTTATTGCTGGCGTCCTTTTTGTATATCAGAAAAATACGGAGGCATTTATCGCATTTGACCGCTGTATACAATACCACGGGAACCGTCCACTGTGACAGTGGTTCCTGTTTTCAACAAGCGTGTAGCATTTGTGGCCCCTACAATAACGGCTTTATCCAAAGCCAGCCCCACAATAGCTGCATGGGAGTTGAGACCCTCCTGCTCTGCTACAACGCCGCTTGCCGCTCGAATAAAGGGGAGCATTTCATTGTTGGTCTGGGGTACCACTAAAATGTCCCCTTCCTGAAAATTCTTTTTTACTTCATTAAGGTTTTTACATACGCACAAATTACCGCACACAGAATAAGGGGATGTGGCTGTACCAGTTACCAAAATATCTCCCACCAAATGTACCTTCAGTAGGTTGGTAGTGCCAGATACGCCCAGTGGCAAGCCGGCAGTAATAACAACCAAATCGCCGTTTTCCAGCAATTTCTCCTTAGTAGCGCATTCCACTACATGC
>CALCVR010000027.1 GCA_937905915.1 uncultured Eubacteriaceae bacterium | reverse complement strand
CCGCCAGCAGTGCCCATCATAAAGGCAAGCAGGCCGAGGATAACGATACCAATGGTTTGGGGAGTCAGGAAGGTCTGACCATTGGCGGTAGCGCCTACTGTAACACCTAAGAAGATGGTAACGATGTTGATAAGCTCGTTTTGTGCAGTCTTAAAGATACGATCTACCACGCCGCTTTCACGCATCAGGTTGCCCAGCATGAGCATACCTACCAGCGGGGCAGCGGAGGGAAGAATCAAGGAAACAACGATGGTAACCAAGATGGGGAAAATAATCTTCTCCGTCTTCGATACCGGGCGCAGCTGCTCCATCACGACCATACGCTCTTTTTTAGTAGTAAGGAGCTTCATGATAGGAGGCTGGATAATGGGAACCAACGCCATGTACGAATATGCTGCAACAGCGATAGGGCCGAGCAGCTCGGGCTTTAGTTTTGAAGTTACGTAAATAGCCGTCGGCGCCGCCGATGATGCCGATAGAAGCAGCAGCGTTGTTGTCAAACGAGATACCGGGCACGTAAGCGTCCAGCAATCTGGCACCGATGAAGGTAGTGAAGATACCCAACTGAGCGGCAGCGCCCAAGAGGAAACTCTTGGGGTTTGCAATCAGAGGGCCAAAGTCGGTCATAGCGCCGATGCCCAAGAAGATAAGGGGCGGATAAATACCCATTTTAACGCCTTGGTATAAGTAATAAAGCAGGCCGCCGGTTTGGCTTGTGACCTCATAGAACTGCTGACCATTTTGCGTTATAATGGGATAATTTTCTACCACTCCGTCCACAACCGGTTTTAACTCCATGGTCGGTGGACTCATCAATCCTGCCAAAGGCAGATTGGCAAGCAGCATACCAAATGCAATCGGTAAGAGAAGAAGGGGTTCGTACTTTTTTACAATTGCCAAATACAGAAGAACACATGAGACTGCAATCATTAGATAGTTCTGCCAGTACTCAAGGCCGAAACCTGACGTGTTAACCAGGTTCTGTACGGCTTCGATTAGTCCGTCAAACACCGCAAATCGTCCTTTCGAAGTTGTTTAATGATCCCATCCTTTCAGAGTCCTTTAGGATGAAAAAGGGCGCGAATTTTCGTAGACGCCTGCAGACCTCCATACAGGACGAGCGGTTCCCTCGCGGCGAACGCTGCGCACAGTGTACTGCACGCCGGCTGCCGAACCCATGGATGCAACCGCTGCTGCAATGACTGTCAACACCTCGTTGGAAATCCCTTGAGGAGCAGCTGCCGCCTGCATAGGCGCCTTGGTGGCTACATTATCTGTTTTTTTTTCCGTACTTGTTGAATCTGCGGAACCTTTGTTTCGACTCTGGATCGAGTAGATAATCTTACCATACAGCCAGATCAAAAAGGTCAAAAGAATCAAAACAGAGAACACAACCAGCAAACCGGTCAAAACCACTGTTAGCATTTCCTGAACCATACTTCTCCCTCCTTTGTTAAAAAATGTAAATCCACACAACAAGCGAACAGATTTATTATACCGTGTTTTTCACTAAAATTCAATTATTCAAATTGAGTTTTTATATTTTTCATTTGTTTTGGTGTGTTGCCCTAATTTTACCAACAATTTTTGTCTTGTTTTTTGTGATTCGATCTATTTTTTCTATTTTGCCTAAAAAATTAACGAAGTAAGATGAAAAATTTGCATAGGAACAAGACGGGTTTTATTTTGCACTTTTTTCAATGATTCCATGTGTTGGTCTATAATTTTTAGGGATTTATCACGATGAATTTTAGATATTTTTTTGTAACTCGCTTGCGCTTTCTTTTTGTATGCATTATAATAATATGAGGGGGTTATGATGTCATTTGATATGTTTTTTCAGGAAATTATATCAAATTAAACACCTAGGCTAACTTACAAAATCCACTGGACCTAGGACTTTTGGGATTCAAGTCATCTGAATATTCAATCATCGGATGCGTGTAAAAAGTAGCTGTTTCAATGACGACTTTGCGAGATCTTGTCCTATTTAGTAAGGGAGGGAAAGAAAATGGCACAAGAGGCTTTTAAGCATTCTTACAAGGTCAACCATAGTGCTTCCATGGGTTTAACCGTTTACAATTGTGGACTTCAAAAATGTGAGCCGGGCCATAGTTGGGGCCCAGCTGTTCGTGACCATTACCTGATCCACTATATTCTATCAGGTCGGGGCTATTATGAAGTGGGCGACAAGCAGTATAAACTATCTGCCGGCAGCGGCTTTTTGGCTGCGCCTTCCACTGTGATCTATTATCAAGCCGATCAGGATGACCCTTGGCAATATACTTGGGTTGGATTCAATGGCGCGGAAGCCGATCATCTGATGCGGCTTGTGGGGCTATCTATGGAACATCCTATTTTTTATGCTGAACTTGATGGCTCGATTCCTTCTCTTATTGCCTCTATCTTAGAGGTAACCGGTCATCGTCCCTCGGACGAAATCCGGATGGAAGGGAAACTTTTGGAATTTTTAGCAGCTTTAGTGGAACTAAATGGTCACAATGACTGTCATCATGAGGTGGGAGCCTCCCGTCGGTATGTGGAAAAGGCACTGCAATATATTCAATACAATTATTCCCGCGCCATCAATGTAGGAGACATTGCCGAGAGCGTTGGGATCAGTCGCAGTCACCTTTATCGCCTCTTTATGGAAGAGCTCAGCATCTCCCCCAACGAATATTTAACCCGTTTCCGCATTGACCAGGCCTGCGATCTTTTGGAACAAGGCTTGTCTGTCAGCGAAGCGGCCTATTCTTCTGGTTTCTCCGACCAGCTTTATTTCTCTCGTGTATTTAAAAAACGTAAAAATGTGCCCCCTAGTAAATATGCACCTTACAAATAACAGCGCCATGAAGCCCATGGCGCTGTTTTCATTTCTATCAATAAGCTAGGAATTTAGTGGTTAAATAAATTCAAAATCAATTGTTGTTCCATCTACCCAAAGTACAGGCTGGATTTGTCTGCCCTGGAGAGCTTCTTCCATAGTGGGAACCAATAGGTCAAACTTAGCCACTAAGGATGTGGGTTTCTTTTGTGAATCATCCTGTTCCATAGGGACAAAGTAGATGTTTTTCGTGTTTATCAGTTTCCCGATGTTGGGAGCCGACGCCGATAGTCCATCGTTGGTGGCAGGACAGATCACCAGAGGCCGTCCGTTGCGCAGATGGGATTTGGACGCCATAGTAACGGGAGAATCGGTGATGCCCAAAGCCAGCTTGCCCATGGTATTGCCGGTACAGGGAACAATCACCAGAATATCCAGCATTTTCTTGGGGCCGATAGGTTCCGCTCCATCGATGGTATGTATAATAGGTCTGCCGCATATTTCTTCAATATGCTGACGAAAATCCTGAGCTTTGCCAAATCGGGTGTCTGTGGAATAGGCAATCTGGGACATGATAGGCACCACGTGATGCCCTAGTTCCAGAAGCTTCTCCATCTGTGGGATTGCCTTGGCAAACGTGCAGAAGGAACCGCACATTGCAAAACCCACCGTCAAGTTATTCATGGGGTTGCCTCCTCAATGATATTCAAAATGGTATCTTTGATAATGGCGCCTGCGGTCCATGGTGCGGTTTTTCCCGGCAGTGACAGCGCCCAGATGGTTTTGACACCTAAACGTCCAGCTGTTTCAAAGTCCACTCCACCCGGTTTGGACGCCAGGTCGATAATGAGACAATGGCTTTTTACCTTGCTCAATACCTTTTCATTAAAAAGCATGGCCGGAACGGAATTGAAAATAACATCGGTTTGTGTGACGGCTTGTTCCAACTGAGCGGTGGGGACATATCCGTATCCTTCCACCTGAGCCCAAGCGGCATCGCTGTGCTTTCGGGCGGCGATGGTCACATGAGCTCCTAAAGCGGCCAGTTTAAGGGCTAATACCTTGGCCACCCGTCCGAATCCTACCACAAGGCACTGGGATCCATCCAACGTAAATGGAAGTTCTTCCATGGCCAATTGGATGGCCCCCTCCGCAGTAGGGACAGCGTTGCGGACGGCAAGTTCTTCCCGCTTTAAGTAGTCTACAAGTGTCAGGCCGTATTCCTGGGCACGCTGGGCGATAGGCAGGGATACTTGCCCGGCAAGCAGCGTTTGCCCTGGGATGGCGGTACCAAACACTTCCGAGATGGTGATGGTGTTGCAGGAAAATGGAGCGTTGACGGATTCTCCATCGGTGGTCAGCGGCATGGGCAATAGGATATACCGGCTGCCGTGGATGGCATCGGCAACACTACGTGCGCGGCGGACGTCGCTCCCCATTTCAATATCGGAATCGAACCCAACTGCATGCACAATAAACCCATCTGATGCCAGCAGATGAGCTGCTCTTGCTTGCCGTAGGTCCCCTCCGATGACAGCAAAAGGTTCTCGTGTCATCATAATTAAAACCCCCTGGATTTTCTTTTCTATCATATGGTGAAAAACCGGCGGATGTGCCAATTTTACAAGGGAAGAATGCTTTGGTTTCTCCCTGATTTTATTGGTAAGGCAATAGACGTTTTTGCTTACTTGATTTTTATACCTTAATCCTTATCCCTATAGCTAAAGTATGCAAAATCAAGAAGATGGGTTCTGCCTTTTTAGCTTTCTGTCAGTATCCTTCCGCAGACGCTGACAGGTGGTTAAAGGGTGTTTTGCTTCTTGTCGATGAAACTGACGGCACTGGCGGCAGAGTCCATGACGTTTACATTTTCGCTTGCAGGGACAGTCTTTTTTTGACTGATCCATGGAAAGACCTCCAAAAAATTATTTTATGGATTGGGTCGTTTCAATTTTAGTTTATGACAAACGAACCATAAAAACAACACCCCAAGCCGGTGTTAGCTTGGGGTGCATTTTTTCTATTTGTCATTTTTATTCATGACCCACTGGATGATCGAGATTTTCTTCCCGATGTTTTACCGTGTCGTGATATTCTTTCATAACGGCATCCTCTAGCTGACGTCTCATGTCTGCTGAAATGGGATGGACGATGTCCCGGTATCCCCCTTCTGGCTCACGGCGGCTAGGCATAGCCACAAAAAAACGTTCCGGACCTTCGATGACCTTGATATCATGGATAGCTAATGCATTGTCCAGAGTGACGGAAACTACTGCGCGGAGCCTTGCCTCGTTGTATAGTCTCCGAACTCGGACTTCTGTAATTGTCATAGTCAACTCCCCTTCCTTGTGCTATCTAGTATTTGAAGAAAAAGAGCGTCCTATTCAAAGGATTTTCCGATCTTTCTATAGTGATCTTTTGCTATATGATTATTTTTTCAAAATCTTTTGGAGAAATTTTAAAAATCGCTTTATTCTAGGCTCACTTTGCCATATAATAAAGTGATATCGATTTTTAGGAGTGTCAATCTATGACCGAATGTTGTGATCATATTCTCAAACAAGCAAAGCACGTCCACTTTATCGGCATCGGCGGATCGGGTATGTATCCCCTGGCCGAAATCTTGCACAGCAAAGGCTATTTCCTCACAGGATCGGACATCAATGAAAGCGATAATTTAAAACGAGTG
>CALCVR010000026.1 GCA_937905915.1 uncultured Eubacteriaceae bacterium | reverse complement strand
TGCAAACTGTTTTTCCCTTCTTTTTCAGCATATCTCTCGCCAAACAAGCTTCGGAAAAAAGCCGGCCGAATGTTACAATTAGGTCAGAAGCAGCCCTATCGCCATAAAAACAGTATGGATTTTGCCCACTGTGATAGTCTTGAGGGATAAATCCCTGTTCTCCCCTTGGATACCTTAGAGCTACCACTCCTTTATAATGATAAAAGGCATCCTTTAGCATAGAATCCAGTTCATCGTAGGTAGACGGGGCAAGGATAGTGATATTGGGAATGGTGTGAAGAAAGGAAGCGTCGAATACGCCTTGATGGGTTTCTCCATCTTCGCCTACCAAACCGGCGCGGTCAATGGCTAACACTATCTTTAAATTCTGCAAAGCGGCGTCGTGGATAATTTGATCGTATCCTCTTTGTAGAAAAGTAGAATACACAGCAAAAACAGGCAATAATCCATTTTTAGCAAGACCTGAAGCAAACGTAACGGCATGCTGCTCCGCAATACCCACATCAAAAAATCGATTGGGATATTGATGGGCGAATTCAGTTAATCCTACGCCGGAGGCCATGGCTGCGGTGATGGCACAGATGCGGGTATCGTTATGGGCCATGGTGGATAAAGATGTTCCAAATCGTTTGGAAAAGCTATACTCCGCGCGTTCGGTATCGCCTGTTCCAATGTTAAATCCGGAAGTACCGTGAAAGGCCTTGGGATTTTCTTCAGCGAAGATATAGCCTTTTCCTTTGACGGTACACACATGCAACAAAACCGGACGATGGATTTCTTTGCAGGATTCTAACACATCACAAAGAACCTGTAGATTATGGCCATCTACCGGACCCACATAGGCAAATCCCATGTTTTCAAAAATGGTGTTGCCGTATAGAACATTTTTAAGCCCTGCCTTCATTTTAATAATACCATTTTCAATTTTTTCGCCGGCTTTTGGCAACTTTAAAATAGCCTTTTCTACCCGACTTTTAAGGCGAAAATAAGCAGGCTTGGATCGGATGCCGGCTAGGTGTCGGGCAATGGATCCTACATTGCGGGAGATGGACATCTTGTTGTCGTTTAAGATCACGATAAGTTTTGATTTACTGCGTCCAGCGTTGTTAATAGCCTCATAAGCGAGGCCGCCTGTCAAAGCGCCGTCTCCGATCACAGCGATGGTATAACTGTCATCTCCCACCAATTCTTTAGCCTTTGCGAGGCCAAAGGCGGCGGAGATAGACGTGCTGGAATGGCCGGATACAAAAGAATCATGTTCACTTTCTTCCGGCCGGCAAAAACCTGAGAGGCCGTCTTCCTGGCGGAGAGTGGAGAATTGATCGTATCGTCCAGTCAATAATTTATGTGTATAGCATTGATGTCCCACATCCCAGACGATCTGGTCATGGGGCGAGCAAAAAACCTTGTGAAGGGCCACTGAAAGCTCCACCACACCTAGATTGGATGCTAGGTGTCCTCCATTGTGGGACACCGTTCCAATCAGCTCCCGGCGAATCTCCGCACATAGATCGTCCAGCTGCCGGAACGTCATATTCTTAATATCTTCCGGTCCTTTGATGGAAGATAGAAGCCTCCCGAAGGTAGACATGGCGCACACTCCTTTGCAACTGAAAATAGAATTTTACACCATAAAAATAGTGTGCAACATGATTTTTGTGCAATTTACCCATTATCTTAGCTGGGTATTTTACTGGAAATTTAGACGCAATGTATGTCATTGTGGGACGATCATTGCCACTAAAATTCCCAATAATGCACCGGCCAATACCTGCAAAGGGGTATGTCCTAATCCCTCTTTTAACTCTTTGTCGTCTTCATCCTCGTCGTCTCGCCTTAAATTGGATAAACGGGAGCGCTCTTCTTCCCGTACCTGCTCCTTCTGCTTTTTGCCAAAGATAGGCCAATCCAATTGATCAAGCATTCGGTTAAGTACTTTGGCTTGCTCACCAGCGGCACGGCGGACACCCATAGCGTCGTACATCACCACTGCCGCAAATAAAAACGCCATGGCAAACAAAGGGGAACTGACCCCTTCTACGCGGGACATCGCGATGGTCAACGCACACACCATTGCCGAATGAGCGCTAGGCATCCCTCCTGCCCCGACCAGACGTTCCGGATCAAATTTACGGGTGGCAAATAAGGTAAGCAATGTTTTGATGACCTGGGCGCAAAGCCAGGCTAAAACAGCCGATACCAAAATATAATTGCCAAAAACCGCTTTAATTGTTTCCATAGTTCTCTACACCAGCCTTATTGGTTTCGATTGCATAGCAATTGTACTAGATCGGCCAATTGCTGGCCTTTTTGCCCAAAGGGATAAAGTGTTTCAATGGCCAAATCAGTTTGTTCTTTAGCCATTTGACGGGCCTTATCCAGGCCGTAAAGGGTTACGTAAGTCGACTTATGCTGTTTCAGGTCCTTTCCGGCAGTCTTACCCAAAGCGGAAGAATCTGCCGTAGCATCCAAAATATCATCTGTAATTTGGAACATAAGCCCCAAATGCAGTGCGTATTGACGGCATGCATCTATCTGTGCTTGGTTTCCTTTGGCCGCAATAACGCCTAATGTGGCAGCGGCTGCAATAAGAGCTCCGGTTTTGCCAGCGTGCATGGCCTGAAGGATTGGAGCATCTACTATTTTGTTTTCGCTTTGGAGATCAATGATTTGACCACCTACCATCCCCTGGTAACCGGCTGCATGGCTCAATTCTCGGACAGCCTTAACCACTACTTCAGCCTCATTAATTGGATCACACAGCACGTCAAATGCCAATGTCAAAAGTGCGTCGCCGGCCAAAAGCGCCGTGGACTCCCCATACTTTGCATGGGTGGAGGGTTTCCCTCGACGCATCAGGTCATTGTCCATACAAGGCAAATCGTCGTGAATAAGGGAATAACTGTGGATCATCTCCACCGCGCAAGCAAAGGGTAGAGCTTTTTTGGGTTCTCCTCCGCAGACGCGGCAACACTCTAAGGTGAGGGTTGGACGGACTCGTTTCCCTCCATCCAGAACGCCATAACGCATCGCATCGGTCAATACCCGCGTTAAACTGCTTTGCTGGGCGATGTACTGCTCCAGTGCATCCTCCACCAAAGCAGCATTGTGTATTAACATCTCATGAGCCGACATCACGCGTCCTCCTTTTCCGATGGGGACTTGTCCTGATCCTCAGTCAGAACAGTGATCTTTTGCTCTGCCTTTTGCAGAACTTCACTGCAATAGCTCAAGAGTTTTAGTCCCTCTTCAAAACGCTGGATGGACTGTTCCACCGGCAAATCGCCCGATTCCAGCTGCGCGACAATTTCTTCTAATTGGGTCATAGATGTTTCAAACGTCATCTTTTTTTCACTCATTTGATTTCGCTCCCCCTGGAAGTTTTTCCGTCACCATACAATCGATCTGTCCATCCGACAGCTGGAGCCGGATACGGTCTCCCAATGCAACTTCCTCCACCGATCGGATGGATTGATCCCCCAATCGAGGAATGGCATATCCCCGAGCTAGTACTTTCAAAGGACTTAATGCGTCTAATTTTGCCGCTGTTTCAGCCAATCTTTTCCGAGGGGTAAACAATTGATGAACATAAGCGGACGTCATATCGTCGGTAATTTGATCGAACTGCATTCGTTTTTCCAACAAGATGTCTTCTGGATTTTGAAATGGACGGGAATTTTTTACCCGTTCCAAACGATGCTTCGCTTGTTTTATGGGCAAAAGAAGACTTTGGATCATAATAGCGCGGAGTGAATAAAGTTCCGCCAAAAGATCCGCTGCCTGAGGAACGGCCAATTCTGCCGCCGCGGATGGGGTGGGAGCCCTTAGATCGGCAGCGAGATCGCACAAAGTATAGTCGGTTTCATGGCCTACAGCGGAGATCACAGGAATTTCCGACCGAGCCACTGCTTGTACCACCTGCTCGCTGTTAAAGGCCCCCAGATCTTCCATGGATCCGCCGCCCCGGCCAACAATGATTACATCAGCAGCGTGCTTTTCATTGATAAGATCAAGCGCCGACGCAATTTGGGAGGGAGCTTCCTCTCCCTGCACCAATACCGGGCAAAGCACCATTTCCGCCAAAGGAAACCGGCGGCCCAAAATATTTTTGATATCCTGTACCGCGGCGCCGGTGGGAGAGGTCACGACACCGACCTTCATGGGCATAGATGGAAGGGGCTTTTTTCGGCTTTGGTCAAAGAGACCTTGGGCATGGAGTTTCTTTTTCAGCTGCTCCAAAGCCATCTGTAAAGCTCCAATGCCGGCCGGCTGCATATCGTCGATATAAAACTGATATTGACCGTCCCGTTCATAAAGGGAAATGCGGCCTTGCACCAAAACCTTCATTCCATTTTCCGGCACAAACCGGAGCCGGGACGCCACGTTTTTAAACATAACCGCCTTAATGGCCGACCGATCATCCTTGAGAGAAAGGTAGCAGTGGCCCGAACGATAGTGATTGACAAAATTGGAAATTTCCCCTGTTAGATAAACCGACTGAAGACGAGGATCCCCCTCCAAAATGGATTTTACATAAGTATTTACCTGGGTAACAGTAAGCACAAGGCTGCTCATAAAACCTCCCAAAAGGACAAAATACCCTGCCGATTATTCCGCTGGTTGAGGATCCTTATCCCGGCGAGATACACCTCCTAAGATACCGTTGAGAAAAGAGGCGTCTTCTTCTCCCCCATATTGCTTAGCCAGCTCTACTGCCTCATTAATGGCAACGCCGTCCGGCACATCGTCTACATAGAGCATCTCATAGCAGCTTAGACGCAACAGTGCCAACACCACCCGAGAGAGACGTTTTTTGTCCCACTTCATGGAGTATTGCTCAATCATCTTGTCAATTTCCTCCATGTGGCTGCATGCTCCCTCTGCTACTGTGACAGCATAGGAAGCTACCTCAATATGCCGTGCTTCGGTGGCTTCATCGATAATGTCGATAATGCCTTCTTCTCGGGGGCGAAAGCTCTTTTCAAACAGCAAAATAAAAGCCTGTTCCCGGGCTTGTCTTCTTGTCATCATCGTCCCAGCTCCTCAAAGTCCTTTTGAATAGGCAACCCTCCACCACACAAGTGGAGGGTTGCCTTATGATTATTTCTGTTTAAACCTCTTGAGTCTCTAACGTTACATTGGCCACATGGACATTCACTTTGGTGACCACGCGGCCTGTCATACTCTGGATAGCTTCTTTCACATTCTTCTGAACAGTACTGGCTACCGAAGGAATGTGGCATCCCATTTTCAGATTGACATAAAGGTCAAGAATCAAATCGTTTTCATCGCTTGTGACCACAACCGACCGCGCCACTTTTTGCTTAGAGAAAATGCCCTTGATGTGGGTACGCTGTACTGGCAATAGAAGCCAAGACACGCTCTGAAATAATGCACGATCCGCTGCTGGAAGCTTCTGCTTCTGGATAAATCGGACGACGCTCCAAAAGAAATCTCCTCCTTATCGCTGCACACAAGATGGTTTTACTGGATTACGGCAGAGCTGGTAACCCGCCATGATCCAGACCGATTCGGGATGTAAAATCATCTGCCCCTTCCTGGGGCAGATGTGCAAATAGAGAGTATACAACACCATTTATTATACCACAAACTTCCGGCGACACAACCACCTTTCTCTGCGAAATTTGTATAATAACGAATATACACTGTATAAAAGTTAATTTCACCTGTATTTTTCCCTACAGACAAGAAAACGATTTTCCCATAAAAAGCGGCGCCTTTGAATCAGTTGTCCAAAGTCGCCGCTTTTTTATCATTCTGAAAAAGAGTTTTTCAAGCTATCTTTTAAAATTATTGTACCGGTACGATGGTAATATTATCGGCTGATACTTGTGCGTTGGAGGTGATGACGTCTTTGATCTGGGCCACTTCACTGGGCAGCAGGCCATCCGATTGAACAATGACATTGGCTTTGTCGTCCTCAATGTACACCATACATTCGGTGAAACCTTTGGCCTTGATGAGATTTTCAATCTCGCCTTCGTCCTTGACGTTTTGAGCGATTTTAGCTGAGGCTGCCAATGCTTCAGTTTTGGCCGAATCATCAGCTTGGGCGTCGGCTAGGACATCTTTTAACACATCCACCGCCTCTTCTCTAGACTGTTCCCGATTGAGTCGGGCCTCTACAAAGTAAGCGCTTCCCTGGGTCGGGGCGGCTGAAGCATCGCTTCCTTCCGCCCCGCTGGCATCTCCCTCCGGAGCGGACACGTCTCCACTGGATGCTTCTGAGGCATTGACATAGGCAGCGTCCCCATAGTTATGAGTTGCTGAAGAGGAACTGCTCAAAGCACCGGTGGCAGTGAAGTCTTCGCCTGC
>CALCVR010000025.1 GCA_937905915.1 uncultured Eubacteriaceae bacterium | reverse complement strand
GGTAAACGGCAACCTTCGATTGGTACTCAGCGTCATTCAGCGCTTTACCCAGCGCGGAGAGAATCTGGATGATTTATTCCAAGTGGGCTGCATTGGGCTGATCAAGGCCATTGACAACTTTGACACCAGTTTAAACGTGCGTTTTTCCACCTATGCCGTGCCTATGATCATCGGGGAGATAAGGCGTTATCTGCGGGACAACAATTCCGTGCGGGTAAGCCGTTCCATGCGGGACACCGCTTACAAAGCCATGCAGGCCAAGGAAAAGCTGATGGAAAACGGCAATCATGAGCCTACGGTGGATGAGATTGCCAAACAGTTGGATCTTCCTAGGGAAGAGGTGGTCATGGCTTTGGAATCCATTGTAGAGCCGGTGTCCCTGTATGAACCGGTATATTCCGACGGCGGCGACACCATCTATGTTATGGATCAGATCGGCGACCGCAACGACGACTGCAATTGGCTGGATGAAATCGCCCTCAAGGAGGCCATCGGGAATTTAAGCGACCGGGAGAAACGAATTTTATCCCTGCGTTTCTTCCAAGGGAAGACCCAGATGGAAGTGGCTTCGGAGATTGGAATCTCACAAGCCCAGGTTTCCCGTTTGGAAAAGGGTGCCTTGACGCGCATTAAAAGCCAGCTTTAAGGAACAAAATAATTCCACCCATAATGCCCGCTGTCTCTGCATATATATGATGCGGGGAGGTGGGCGTTTTGCGTTGTACTATCACCGATCTGTGCAACAAAGAGGTCATTAACGTCAAGGACGGCTGTCGGGTAGGCATGGTGTGCGACGTGACGGTGGATACCTGCACAGCCCAGATCATTAGTTTAATTGTATATGGAAAATTAAAATGTTTCGGCTTATTTGGCCGGGAGGACGACATCATCATCCCCTGGTGCGACATCGAGGTCATTGGGGAGGATACGATTCTGGTACGGTGGCGCGCACCGGAATGCTGTGGAAAACGTCCGGGATTCTGGGACGGTCTTTTCGGAAGAAAAAGGCGGTAGACAAGATTTGTGTTCCGGCACCTACATATGGAGAAGATAGGAGGGGGTTATTTTGCAAAACCAAAAGCAATGGAACATTGATTGGCCGAAATTTTTAATCAGCCTATTGATCCCCATCGCCGTGGGGACGTTGGCAGGCTGGCTGATCCAAGGCAGCGCCGATTTTTACAACGGACTCATGAAACCGCCTTTTGCACCGCCGGCAGCGGTATTCCCCTTGGTATGGACAGTCCTGTATCTATTGATGGGGATTGCAGCTTATCGCATCCACCAGACGGAAGGAGAAGGAAAACAAACCTCTCTTCGGCTGTATTACATCCAGCTGGTGGTTAATTTCCTGTGGCCGATTTCCTTCTTCCTTTGGAAAAATTTCTGGCTTGCCTTTTTGATTTTGATAGTGCTTTGGATCCTAGTGGGAGTATTGACCTTCCGGTTCTGGAAACAAGACCGCTGGGCGGGAATCATTATGGCCTTGTACTGGATTTGGCTGACCTTTGCAGCCTATCTGAATCTGTTTATTGCCATCCTGTATGGATAAATGAGCGCAGATTGCTGCGCCATGGACGCAAAAGAAATGCCGCATCCGGAACCCTTTATGCGGTAGGGAGGACTTTATGAAGATCGACCGCAAAACATTTTGGAAAAACTCCTGGTGGCTTAAGCTGTTTTTAGTGGCGATAGCCGTTGGTGCGGTGTATAAGGCCTTCGACAATTTAGGGATGCTGTTTGGCTGGATTGGGTTCTTCTTTAAACTGCTGACCCCCTTTGTAGCGGGATTTGTATTTGCCTATTTGCTTCATAAACCGGTCTATCTATTGGAGCGGAAATTCAGCCGGTCCAGAAAAGAATTCATCGCCAAACGGTCTTTGTCGGTCAGTGTATTTGTGGTATATGCCGTATTTCTGCTTTTTTTAGCTCTCATCCTCATTGTGCTGATCCCAGCGCTTGTGCAGAGTGTCATCCGGTTTATTGAGAAGGCCCCGGACTACCTCAATGAGCTTAAAAATTTTGCTTTATCCCTGTACGAGCGGGGTGGCATCTTCCAGCTGATCAACATCCCGGCGCTGCTGGAGGGATGGTCGGCCGACAACCTGATCCAAAACATCGATTTAAGCGACTTGCAGCCCTATGCCCAAGGGGTCATTGATGTGACGTCCATGGTGGGCAACATCTGTTTTGGCGCCATTATTTCGGTGTATATGCTGCTGGAACGCAAATCATTGCTGGCGGTTTTGCAAAACTTTCTAGCGCTTTTTATCTCTAGGGAGAAAATCCAGCTGATGTGCGATTATTCCGGCCGCGTCAACGCCATCGTCTACCACTATTTTTTTGGCCAGTTTCTGGATAGTTTATTGGTCAGTATTTTGTCCTCCATCGCCTTGGCCATTATTGGTGTTCCCAGCCCTATGGCCATGGGATTCCTCTTTGGAATGTTTAACCTTATTCCTTACTTTGGGCCAATCATCAGCGGGGTGTTGGTGGTGGGGCTCACCTTCCTTTCCAGCGGATGGGGGGGAGCGCTTACAACCGCTATCACGCTCTTGATTATCCAGCAGATCGACGCCAACATTATTAACCCTAGGATCTTGGGCAATCAGCTGGGAATGAGTCCCTTCTGGGTGATCTGTGCTTTGACGTTGGGAGGGGGGATCTTTGGACTGTGGGGAATTTTGCTGGGGGTGCCGTTTGCGGCTGTGATCCGTCAGATCGTGCGGGATTTTTATCTGTATCGCCATCGCAAGAAAAAAGGGGATCTCACGCCGGTGACAGAAGCATCGGTAGGGGGATCGGGAAAAAATCGCTAAATCGAACCGGCTTGTTTCCAAAGATGGAAATGAGCCGGTTTTTTGCAGGAATTTTAATGCGGACTTTCAAAAAATAGGGAGGGGAAGCTTGATTTCTTCTAGGGATTCCGGTAAGATAAAATGGAAGGGATGATAGTATGAACCTCCATTTGTTGGACAAAATCAAGCAGCAAATGCCCAGCTTTTCCAAGGGGCAAAAATCCATTGCCCATTATATTATTGAAGAATACGACAAAGCCGCCTTCATGACGGCTGCAAAATTGGGGCAGATGGTGGGGGTCAGCGAATCCACCGTGGTACGCTTTGCCACCGAGCTTGGATACGATGGATATCCCCAGCTCCAAAAGGCCATGCAGGAGATGATCCGCTCCAAGCTCACCATTTTGCAGAGGATGGAGGTCAGCAACAACCGCATCGGCGACGATGTGCTGGCCCGGGTGCTGGAGCAGGACGTGGAGAAGATCAAAACCACTATGGAGGAGACCTCCCGGCAGGATTTCAATCAAGCGGTGGAACTCATCACCCATGCCCGGTGTATTTATATCTTTGGCGTAGGCAGCAGCGAGGCGTTGGCGGTGTTTTTGCGGTACTATTTCAGCCTGGTGTTTGACAATGTTATCCATGTCGTCACCAGCAGCGAAACCGCCATCTTTGAGCAGATGCTGCGCATCGGCCATGAGGATGTGCTCATCGGCATCAGTTTCCCGCGGTATTCCCGCCGCGCGGTCAAGGCCGCCCAATTTGCCACCGACCGGGGCGCTAAGGTCATCGCCATCACTGACAGCATGGCTTCCCCTATGGCCCAGCAGGCTGGATGCGTCCTGCTGGCCCGCAGCGACATGGTGTCTTTCGCCGATTCGCTGGTGGCGCCCTTGAGCCTCATCAACGCCTTGATCGCGGCGGTGGGCATCCAGATGCAGGATCAGGTCAACGATACCTTCACCGAGCTGGAACGTTTGTGGGAAGAGTATAACGTGTATGAAAAGCCGGAGAGTGAAACATGGTAAACAAAACCGATGTTATTGTAGTAGGAGGCGGCGCAGCCGGATTGATGGCGGCTGGAATGTGCGCCCGGCAGGGCCTTTCCACCCTTTTAATGGAGCGAAACCAGCGGCTGGGCAAAAAGCTTCTGATTACGGGAAAAGGACGCTGCAACGTTACCAACAATTGCGGCATGGACCGGCTCATTGAATCGGTGCCGTCGGGAGGACGGTTCTTGTTCAGCGCTTTCTCCCGGTTTGGCCCCCAGGATGTCATGAATTTTTTTGAAGAGCTGGGCGTCCCCCTCAAAACCGAACGGGGCGCCAGGGTATTCCCCCAGTCGGACAAAGCGTCAGATATCGTGTCGGCGTTGGAACGGTTTGTAAAGCAAAGCGGATGCCGGGTTGAAACCGGGCGGGTACGGAATCTTATGTGGGAGGATGGGACGCTGAATGGCGTCCAGACCGAGGACGGCCGCACATGGCAGGCAAAAGCAGTGGTGGTGTGTACCGGCGGCAAATCCTATCCCCGCACCGGCTCCACTGGGGACGGCTATACCTTGGCAAAACAGGCGGGGCATACCGTGACGGCTTTGTCGCCCTCCTTGGCGCCGCTGGTCGCCAGGGATGCTTGGTGTGCCGAGACCCAGGGGCTGTCCCTTAAAAATGTGGCGTTGACCATCACCGATACCGTCAAGAAAAAACAGGTATACAGCGACTTTGGCGAGATGCTGTTCACCCATTACGGCATGTCAGGCCCTATGGTTCTTAGCGCCAGCGCCCACATGCGTCCCATGAACGCGGGACGCTATGAAGTGGCCATCGATTTTAAACCGGCTCTCAGTATGGAGCAGTTGGACGCCCGTGTCCAACGGGATTTCTTAAAATATCAAAACCGGGATCTCAGTAATTCCCTGGGGGATCTCTTGCCTCGAAGCATCATTCCTGTTATCATAGAAAAAAGCCGCGTGCCGGGGCATCGCAAGATCAACCAGATTACCAGGGAGGAGCGCCAGGCCCTCTGCCGGACGGTCAAGCATTTGACGGCTACCATCCAGGGGTTCCGTCCCATCGAGGAAGCTATCGTCACTTCGGGCGGCGTGTCCCTCAAGGAGGTCAGCCCCAAGACCATGGAGTCCAAGCTTGTGAAGGGGCTGTATTTCGCCGGCGAGGTGCTGGATCTGGACGCTTATACTGGCGGCTTTAATTTGCAGATTGCATTTTCCACGGCCTATGCCGCAGCGCAGGCCATCGGGGAGGTTTTATTACCATGATTGCCATTGCCATTGACGGCCCGGCCGGGGCCGGAAAAAGTTCCATCGCCCGGAAAGTGGCGGCCAATTTAGGATATATTTACGTGGATACCGGCGCATTGTACCGCACCATCGGATACGCCGCCCTGCGTGACGGCTTGGATCCCAAGGACGAGAGGGCTGTTGTAGGGCTTCTTCCCAGCATCAAGGTGGAGCTAGCCTTTGCGGATGGGGAACAGCAGGTGCTTCTCAATGGGGAGAATGTGTCGGGCTGTATCCGGACGCCGGAGGTATCCATGGCGGCGTCGGCGGTGTCGGCCATGCCGCCGGTGCGGGATTTTCTGTTTTCCTTGCAGCAGGATATGGCTAAGACTCATGATGTGATCATGGACGGCCGGGACATCGGCACAAAGGTGCTGCCCTGGGCCCAGGTCAAGATTTTTCTCACTGCGTCCCCGGAGGAACGGGCCCGCCGCCGGTATGAAGAGCTGGTGGAAAAAGGGCAGGACGTCCGGTATGAGGATGTGCTGGAGGATATGCGTCAGCGGGATTACAACGATTCCCATCGGGCGGTGGCGCCGCTGAAACCAGCGGAGGATGCCGTCGTTGTGGATACCACCGGCAACGAGTTTGAGCAGTCGGTGAATATCCTCACCAATTTGATTAAGGAGCGTTTGGCATGAGCGCCTATATGTGGGCGGTGCCGGTGGCGAGGCCCTTGCTTCGCTTCCTGTTCCGCATGAAGTTTTATGGATTTGAGAACATCCCCAAAGAGGGCGGGGTGTTGCTGTGCTGCAATCACCGCACCTATTTTGATCCGGTGGCGCTGGCCATCGGCTGTAATAAACGGGTGATCCATTATATGGCCAAGGAAGAACTGTTCCACGGCCTGTTTGGGAAACTAATTAAGGCTATCGGGGCATTCCCCGTCAACCGCCAGCACGCCGGGGCCGATACGATGAATACCGCTTATCAGCTCCTAAAAGACGGCGAGATCTTAGGGATGTTCCCGGAAGGGACCCGTTCCAAAGACGGCAAACTTTTAAAGTTTAAGGCAGGGGCCGTTATGATCGCTGCCAAGGAGAACGTCCCCATCCTGCCGGCGGCTGTCTGTTTTGGAAAGAAGCTGAGGCCCTTTTGCCGGGTAAGCGTCCGGTTTGGAAAGCCGGTCATGCCGGCCGACTTGGGGATGGTCAACGGCACCGGCGCCGAGATGCGAGCGGTCACCCGCCAGCTGATGGATAAGGTGGATGAGCTGCTGGAGATGGGCGTATGAGCGTGACGGTGGCAAAATCGGCCGGATTCTGTTTTGGCGTCACCCGGGCGGTGGACTTGGTTTACCAGCTGCTGGACGAAGGAAAAAAGGTGTGTACTTTAGGGCCCATTATCCACAACGACCATGTGGTTAAGGATCTGGAGGCCAGAGGGGTATGCATTGCCGGCAGTGTGGACGAGGTGCCGGAGGGATACATGGTGGTTATCCGCTCTCATGGAGTGGGAAAACCAGTGTACGACGCCATTCAAAAACGAGGCCTTGACTTTGCGGACGCTACCTGTCCCTTTGTAGCTAAGATCCATCACATTGTAGCCGAGAGGTCGGGGATGGGGGAAGTGATCCTCATCGCAGGGGATGAAAATCATCCGGAAGTCCAGGGCGTCCGGGGCCATTGCAAAGGGGAATCGTATGTATTCCGCGACGCCGGACAGTTCTTTGAATTGGTAAAAAGCCATCCAGAATTTGGCAAAAAAGGGGTTTCGATTGTCGCACAGACCACTTTTTCGTTGAAAGAATGGAAAAAGTGTCTGGAAGGCGCAAAAAAGGTATATACAAACGCCGTGATTTTTGATACAATATGTAATGCTACGGGCACTCGGCAAATGGAGGCAGAGCAATTGGCTGCCCAATCCGATCTGATGATTATCGTCGGAGGCCGCCAAAGCTCCAATACCGAAAAACTCCGCAGCGTCTGCGCCGCCCACTGCGAGACCGTGCTGATTGAAGAAGCAAGCGAGCTTCCTGTGCAGCAGGTCAGGCGAGCAGGATCTATTGGCGTTACGGCAGGCGCATCCACGCCCGCCAGCATCATAAAGGAGGTACTTCAGGCCATGTCGGAAATCGTAAACAATGAAATGGAGAAACAAGAACCTGTGGAACAGGAGGCTCCCCAGAAATCCTTTGACGAAATGACGTTTGAGGAAGCACTGGAAGCATCCCTCAAAAATTTAAATACAGGAGAAAAGGTCAAGGGTGTTGTTGTGAGCATCGCTCCCAATGAGATCCAGGTGGACGTGGGCCGCAAGCAGGCCGGCTATGTGCCGCTCAGCGAGCTGACTAGCGATCCCAATGCCAAACCTGAGGACATCGTCAAGGTGGGCGATGAAATCGAGCTGCTCATTATGCGCACCAACGATCAGGAAGGCACTATCATGCTGTCCAAACGCCGTCTCGACGCTGCCAAGGGTTGGGAAGAGATCGTTGACGCCAGCGAAAACGGCACCATTATGGAAGGCACTGTCACCGAAATCATCAAGGGCGGCCTGCTGGCTGTGTGCAACAATGTGAAGGTGTTTATCCCCGCTTCCCAGGCTACCATGTCCCGCGGTGAGCCGCTGGAAGATTTGCTGCGTAAAAAGGTAAAATTCCGCATTATTGAAATCAACCGCAACCGTAAACGCGCTGTGGGTTCCATCCGCTCGGTGCTGAAGGACGAGCGCAAAGCAC
>CALCVR010000024.1 GCA_937905915.1 uncultured Eubacteriaceae bacterium | reverse complement strand
CTTGGCTGTTATTTGCAGCCGCCATACCGATGCACAGCACCACACTTTCCCGATAGGAAGCTGGGACAATTCCATCTTCCCCAATCATATCGGCAGGGGATGCAGACAGGATTGCCTCTAATTTTTCACTTTCTATCCCGGTGGCAGCCGACAGTTTCTCCAAAGCCTTTTGATTGACTAGAGCCGATACCATGGTATGGATCTCTTCTTCTCCCAAGGTGATGCCCTGCTGGGCCAGGGAAGAGGTCAGGGCATTCACCTGATCGGCCAAATCCATGACGTCGTCACTGTATCCCAACAAGCGCTGCAAGGTAGGAAGGGCATCGGGATGAGAGGATATCTGATCGGCCAAAGCGCCGCTGCTTTGAAGGAGAGCCATCAGTTGACCGGCATCTCCTAGGCTTCCCAGAATCTTATTAAGGGGATCCATATCAATGTTCTGAAGTTCGGCTACATCGTCCAAAAGGCGCTTGGCATTTTGCAGGCTTTGGCTGTCCAGATGCCCGCTTACGTTAGCGGCGATAGGACTATCCAAAAGTTCGTTGAGCTTAGAAGCGCTTACATCTTTGCGCAACCGTTCCACCAGATTGATGTTTTGGGTGTTGACAAACCGGGGAAGAAGATCCAGAAGAGTGGTGTCCAATTCATGGAAAGTGCTGAGATCGCCGGTCAGGGTCTTGAGACCTTCCAACTGTTCCGGATCGGTAAAGAGGGTGCGCAGTACTTGATCAGGATCCATCTGGGTGACGGAGTTTTGGATATCCTGCAAAGTACTGAGATTTTGTTTGATATCCTCTAAACTTTGGGAGGCTTTTAAGGTATCCAGTTGAGGAATTTGAGTGGTCATAGCCATCATCATATTGCCCAGTTCAAAATCGGTGCAGTCGGCAGTGACGGTGATGTGATCGGGGAAGGAGAGGGAGTCCATACCGGGAAGGTCAATATCGCTAAGCCCCAAACTTTCCTCCAGCCCCGGCAGGGAGACAAACACAGCCGCCTGTTTTGCACCGTCGCCCAATAGAGTGCCGTTTTCGATTTGGATGTTTTGGAAGGTTTCTTCGGGTAAGATCATACCTCCCACCGCCAGAATGGGGGTATACATGGTGGCCGATTGGCCGTCCACATCCACAAGATGGGACTGTGTATTTTTTAAGGAAATTTCTATTTTGACCTTGCCCGATTTGCCGGCTAGGTCCTGAGGCTGGATGCTCTGGCCATCCAGATAATAGGCGATTTCCACCTCAACGGGAAGCCGTTTATCGGAAAGGCCTTGGTAGTAAAGATCGGTACCGGGAACTTCCCAGGTAAGACGTTGGCCCTTTTGCTGGGGACCGATGTCCCCTTTGACGTTTTGAATATCGGTCAGGTCGCTTTGATCCTCCACCCGGACGTTTGCCTGATCGGTGTGGAGCCAATCGGACACCAAGGTTTTGGCAGGCGAGCCTTTCGCATCCAAAGTGACATACACTGTTTCCGATTTTTTGAGAACGCCGTTATAATCCTGATAGGAAACCGTTTGGTTTTCACTGGCCGATGATGCATTGGCAGAGGTTTGCGCCGATGTATCGGGCTGGGATGAGCAAGAGGATAGAGCCATCATCTGCACGACCAACAAAAGGCAAAGAACTTTTCGGACGATATCTTTGGATTTCATAAAAAAGCCTCCTATTGCATTTGAGACGGAGAATCAAGTTGTTCCGACGGTTTTGATTCGGATTTTCTCCAGCCGATGGATGTTTTGGCAAATAGTTTTTCACAGCATAGAAGCACCGGTGTCAGTAAGAAGATAATAACCAAAGCGCTGATGACGGCGCCGCGGGCCAGCATGGCGCAGATGCTCTGGATGATCTCGATCTTGGAGATGAGGGAGAAGCCAAAGGTGGCGCAGAACAGCACCAAGGCGCTGGACACAATGGAACGATCCGAAGCGTTGGCGGCGATCCGGATAGCGTCCATGCGGTCTTGGCCGTTTTGAAGCTCCTCTTTAAACCGGGTGGTTAACAGGATGGCATAGTCTACCGTGGCGCCCAGCTGGACGCATCCAATAACGGTTGGGGAGATAAAGGGGATGACCGTGCCGGTGAGGAAGGGGACGCCTTCGTTGATAAAGATGGCCAGTTCGATGGCCGCTACCACCACAATGGGGATGGTGATGGATTTAAAGCACACCGCTACGATAATGAAGATGGCCACAATGGAGATAAAGCTGGTCATTTTGAAGTCACGGTCGGCGATGTCGATCAAATCTTTGGTGAGTGCTCCTTCCCCAGTGATGGTAGCGCTCTGATCGTAGGCTTTGACGATGTTGTTGAGCTGATCGATTTGAGCGTTTTCCTCATCCATGGCGGCGCGGTAACGGGAGTTGACCATCAGCAATTGATAGCCGTCCTTTTTACAAATCTCTTTGAGATTTTCCGGGATAAAATCGTCCGGGAAAGCCGGGCCTACAAATTTGTTGTAGGACAATACGCTTTCGATGCCGTCTACTTTCTCGATCTCCGAGGTCATTTGCGTCAGCTTGTTGGCCGGGAGGCTGTCGTCCACTACGATAAAATGGGTGGATGCCATGTTAAAATCATCCTTGAGTTTGTTGGTTGCCACGATGGAAGGGAGAGTATCGGGAAGGGAAGCATCCAGGTTATAGTACATGTTGACGTGGCTTTGTGCGTAGAAAGCGGGGATAAACAGTACCAGGAACAGCACTGCAAAAACCCGATGATGTTTTACCACGAATCGGTTGATACCGTTGAAGTTGGGGACAAGGCTGCGATGACGCCACCGATGAATGGGTTTATCAAAGGTGAGGATGAGAGCCGGCAGCAGGATGATAACCGTCAACACACCTAAAACAACGCCTTTGGCCATGACAAGGCCGATGTCCATACCCAATGTTAGGCTCATAAAGCACAAGGCTAAAAAGCCGAAGATGGTGGTGAGAGAACTGCCGGAAAGGGAAGTGAAGGTGCGCTGGATGGCGTGGGACATAGCGTCCTTGCGATCGGGAAATTTGTTTTTTTCCTCCTCGTACCGGTCGATGAGGAAGATGGAATAGTCCATGGTGACGCCCAGCTGTAAAATGGCGGCGATGGACTTGGTCACATAAGACACTTGCCCTAAAAATATGTTGGTGCCGAAATTGTAAAGAATGGCGAAACCGATTTCCACTAGGAACACAACCGGTAAAGCCCAGGATTCCATGGTGAACATCATAGCGACCATGGAGAGCAAAACGGCCAATCCCACATAAATCGGCATTTCCTGATCGGCCAGATCCTTGGTATCCTTGACGATGACCGAAAGGCCGCTCAAAAAGCATTGTTGGTTGAGCATGGACCGGATTTGAGCGATGGCATCCAGCGTCTCCTTAGAGGCGCCTGGATTGTCGTACTTTACCAGGATCATGGTGGAATTTCCATCCTGGCTGTAGAAAACATCCCGGATTTCATCTGGGAGGATCTCGCCGATCTCCGTGATATCGGCGATGTCGCTAACCCAAATAGCGTCGTTGACGCCCGGAACCTCTTTGATCTTTTCCTTGAGGGAATCCACATCCTTGGCCGGCATGTTTTCCACAATCAGCATAGAACTGGCGGCATTGTGAAAGGTTTCATCCAGGACCGTCTGACCCTTGGTGGAGTCCAGATCCTGAGGCAGATAGGATAAAATATCGTAATTGACATAGGTACATACAGCACCGATGACGCTGGGAATCAGCAACAACACCGAGATGAGAATGACCAACTTGGTGTGCCGCGTGATCCATTGGGCAAAACGTTGAATCAAGAAAAACACCCCTTGTAGTGTAAGATGTGCCAGGACAGAAGTCCCCAGCATTCACAGCTGAGGGCATAGATAGGACATTTAACATAGAAGCTTTCGGATGAGAAAGTAGAGAGTCGGCTTGATTTGGGAAAGGGAATAGGGTTCCTCCTCCAAAATAGCGTCGCAGCACACAGAACCCACCATGGCGATGATAATATAAAGGGTTTGTTGCGCCTCTTGTAATGTCTCCCCCTTGTTCATAAAATTTTGGGTAAAGGCGTCCACCGCTTTTTGCAAATCAGGATCAGGGATGGAATCGCTGCAAAGCAGTTTGGCTGAGAAGTTTTTGCGGATGAGTTTGAGCATATCCTTGTGATTTTGGAAAAATTCCACCAGGTAGTCGATAAAGAAGAGGATTTCCTCTTCAAATCCCATGTTTTCTTGTTTTCTATGCTGTTCCAATTGCTCGAGCGCCTCACGAATGACAAAAAGACTTTTGTGTAGAGTGATTTGATTAACGAGATCGTATTTATCCTTGAAGTAGAGGTAAAAGGTTCCCTTGGCTACCCCAGCCTTTTTGACGATGTCGTCAATGACGGTATTGTTGATTCCTTTGGAAATAAAGAGATCGTAACCAGCGTCCATCAGTTTGAGACGTTTCAGCTTTTTCTTTTCCGATGTTGTTTCCACGGCAAATTCCTCCTCAAATCGATATGGACAAGCAATTGACCAATAGTCAGTTTTTATTGCAGGATTATGATATCACAAAAATGACTATTAGTCAATTGTACAAGACCCTTTTTACAATTTGTTCATAATTTAGAAGAGACACTTGCATAATGATTACTTAACGGCTCATATAAAAAACTTGTCTATTTTAACTAAATAAGATATACTTTTAAAAATGGAACAAAGGAGGGTGTTTTAAAAATGAAATATGAGATTCAAGGAACTCCTCTGCCCGCAGTCATTTGTTATTTGGATGCAGGGGAGAGAATGATTACAGAAAAAGGCGCTATGGCATGGATGAGTCCCAATATGAAGATGGAAACCACCAGCAATGGCGGTGTAGGCAAGATGTTCGGCCGCATGTTTTCCGGGGAAGCCATGTTCCAAAATGTGTATACTGCCGAAGGCGGCCCCGGAATGATTGCTTTTGCATCGAGTTTTCCAGGGTCTATCCGCACTGTGCATATCACTCCTTCGGAGGGATTGATTGTACAAAAAAGTGCTTTTCTGGCTTCGGAAGTAGGAGTAGAACTTTCCATATTCTTTCAAAAGAAATTGGGAAGCGGTTTCTTTGGCGGTGAAGGATTTATCATGCAACATCTCACCGGACAAGGAATTGCTTTTTTAGAGATTGATGGCCGTGCTATTGAATACGATTTAGGCCCAGGTGAATCCATCGTTGTCGACACAGGTTACTTAGCGGCTATGAGCGAGACCTGTAAAATGGATATCCAAAAGGTGAAAGGTGTAAAGAACATGCTATTTGGCGGTGAAGGCGTGTTTAACACAGTTGTTACCGGCCCGGGTAAGGTGATTTTGCAAACCATGCCCATCAGCCAATTGGCAGGAGTGGTACGCCCCTTTATTCCTACTGGCAATTAAACTTCGCTCTTTGACGACAAAATAGAAAAAGCCGGCATCCTCTTCTAGAAGGACGCCGGCTTTTTCTATTAAAAAACTATCCGCCAAAAAGCTGTGGGAAAAACTTAGCAATATACCCTTGCACAAAGATAACAACTACAATAATAGGAAGAACATAGGATACATAGACCCGGGACCACTTAGGGAATTTAAGTCCATTTCCCGTACTAGCTTCTTTCTGAAAATTTTTCCATCCCCAACCATAACGGGTTGTACAGAATAACAGGTACACTAAGGATCCCAAAGGAAGCAGATTGTTGCTCACCAGGAAATCCTCTAGATCCAAAATAGTACTACCAGAGCCAAAGGGCTGAAATTCCTTCCACAGATTAAAGCCCAAGATACAGGGAAGAGATAGGATTAAAATAGCAACCAAATTGATGACAACTGTTTTGCGACGGCTCCAGCCTTTTAGATCCATCCAACAGGAGATGATGTTTTCAAACACCGCAATGATGGTGGATAAGGCGGCAAACAGTAAAAAGACAAAGAATAGGGATCCCCAGATTTGTCCGCCCGGGATAGAAGCAAAAACGTTGGGCAAGGTGACAAAAATCAGATTGGGGCCGCTGTCCGGATTGATACCGAAGGTAAAGCAAGCGGGGAAAATGATAAGGCCTGCGATAAGGGCAACGCCGGTATCCAGGAGTGTTACTCGAACAGCCTCGCCAGTTAAAGAATGTGTTTTACCAATATAGCTACCGAAAATTGCCAGGGATCCCATACCGATGCTCAATGTGAAGAAAGCTTGTCCCATAGCGTCAAAGATAGCGTTAAACAAACCGTTTTCGGTCAACTTGGAGAAATCAGGGAAGAGATAAAAGCTAAGGCCTTCTCCCGCCCCCGGCAAGGTGATGGAGTGGACAGCTAAAACCGCCATAATAGCCAGCAGGCATAGCATCATCACCTTGGTGATTTTTTCCACGCCTTTCTGGAGTCCGCCAGAGCATACGCCAAAGCAGGCCACTACCACAATGACCATGGCGATAATCATTAAAGTGGGATTTCCCTGCATGGATTGGAATACCCCGGAAACTTGTTGGGAATCCATACCAGTGAATTCGCCGGAAATCATTTTAAAGCAATAAATAAGCATCCAACCGCCGATGGTGGTATAAAACATCATCAGGAGATAATTACCGATCAGGGCGGGATATTTGTGCAAATGCCATTTGGAACCGGATGGTTCTAAAGCATCGAAGGATTTTGCCACGCTTTTTTGGCTGGCACGCCCTACGGCAAATTCCATCACCATAATGGGAAGTCCCAGCGCCACCAAAAACACCAGATAGATCAGGACAAAGGCGGCGCCGCCGTATTTGCCGGTGACAAAGGGGAAACGCCACACATTGCCCAGGCCGATAGCGCATCCAGCTGAGATGAGCAGAAATCCCAGCCGGGAGGAAAATTTCTCACGCTGCATAAATCTCCACCTTTTCTTTCAACAATCTTAGATTGATTTCTTTATATTACCAGATTTTCTTTTTGAATACAATAGAATATTACAAAGAAACAACAAAAGAAAATCCTATTTTTCTTACTCTTTCCCATCAAGAAAAAAGCCGGGCTTTCTACCGAAAGTCCGGCTTGGTCAAAATATTCCTACTTTTGCTTTTGATGTTCGCTGACACGGTAACTCAAGGTGAGAAGGCTATCACCCAAATGGACGTTTTCCACCACAATATTGGGAAAATGAAGGGATAAGTCAAAATGGCTGAAGTTCCAAAAGCCTTCCACACCCCACTCTACCAACCGCTTGGCGATGTCAAACACCGCTTCCCGCGGTAGGCAGAGGATAGCCACCACAGGTTTATTTTCCCTACAAAATTGCTCCAAACAGTCGCCGCTGGAGATGGGAATCCCATTGATTTTCTGTCCCTGAAGCTTGGGATCTCGGTCAAAAATGCCGATGAGATGAAACCCACGGTCCTCAAACACCATATGGGAAGCAATAGCATGGCCCAGATTGCCGGCTCCCAACAAAATGGTAGGCAGATTGTTGCCAACTCCTAAGATACGGCTGATCTCATCGTAGAGTTGTTCCACAATATAGCCGTATCCCTGCTGGCCGAATCCGCCAAAACAGTTGAGATCCTGGCGGATCTGGGAGGCGGTAAGACCCATACGCTCCGACAATTCCCGAGATGATATGCGGGTGACGCCGCTTACCATGAGGTCGTGGAGAAAACGATGGTACCGTGGAAGGCGTCGTATCACCGAAAGAGAGATATTGCCGCGCTTCGTACTCATGAAAAAACCAACCTTTATTTCTGCTCTTGCAGAGCTTTGATGGTCTCCATCACATAATCACCGAATTCACGGCAGGTAGCGCCGTTGTCGCGGCCGGTGATGACCAATTTTTTCTCTTTAAACATACAGATATCCAAAGCCTGCTCCAAGAGGTCGGCCTTTTCCTGACGGCCGATGTGGGACAGGAGCATAACGGTTGCGCGCAGCATGGAACAGGGATCGGCGTATTTGTCGCGGCCTTCGGCCACCATACGGGGGGCGGAACCGTGAATAGCTTCAAACATGGCGTAGCGCTTGCCAATGTTGGCGCTGCCGGCGGTGCCGACGCCACCTTGGAACTCAGCCGCTTCGTCGGTGATGATGTCGCCGTACAGGTTGGGCAGGATAAATACCTTAAAGTCACGGCGGCGTTTTTCGTCGATGAGCTTCGCAGTGGTGATGTCGATATACCAGTCGTCGGTGACAATGTCCGGATATTCCTTGCCGATTTCCTGGCACAGCTTGAGGAACTTACCGTCGGTGGTCTTGACCACATTGGCTTTGGTGATGATGGATACCTTGCCCTTTTTGGCCTTGTGGGCATACTCATAGGCCAGGCGGGCGATACGTTCGGTACCCTCGGTGGTAGTGACGGTGAAGTCCACCGACAGATCGTCGGTCACATGGACGCCCTGGGAGCCCAAGGCATAGGCGCCTTCGGTATTTTCACGGTAGAAGGTCCAGTCGATGCCCTTCTCCGGCACCTTGACGGGACGGACGTTGGCAAACAAATCCAACTCTTTGCGCATGGCTACGTTGGCCGACTCAATGTTGGGCCAGGGATCGCCGGCACGGGGAGTGGTGGTGGGGCCTTTGAGGATGACGGGGCACTGCTTCAGCTCTTCCAGGACATCGTCCGGGATGGCTTTGCCCACTTCGGCGCGATGCTCGATGGTTAGGCCGTCGATGACCTTAAACTCCACCTTGCCGCTCTTGACCTCGTCGTCCAGCAGGTATTCCAATACACGGGCCGATTCCTTGGTGATGACCGGGCCGATGCCGTCGCCGTCGATCAGACCGATGACCACCGTCTCTTTCTGAGATAGATCCACCTTTCGGGGGTCCATTTGGGACGCCCGATCCATTTGCTCTTGAAGCAACTCACGAAACCGGCTGCACGCCTGATCCAACTGTGTCATTGTCCGCCCTCCTTTGTGTAATTGAGCAATCCGCCTGCCAGCACGATGGCCTGCTGTCTGGGAGTCAAATCACACCGAACCGGGAAGCTCCTGCCGGTGGTCTGATCCTGCACCTCCCCTTCGCCGGCTCTCAGCGCCTGCTCTACCTGCTCCATGGTCAGCCGGTGTCCCTGCTCCACAGCGTCATAGTCCTCCGAGTTCTGGAAGGTCAGGGGCAGGATCCCTGCATTGATGAGATTGGCAGC
>CALCVR010000023.1 GCA_937905915.1 uncultured Eubacteriaceae bacterium | reverse complement strand
TTCGCACCCATGACGCGCCGGAGCAGTTATTTTACCGTACCGACCACCATTGGAATTATAAGGGGTCTTATAAAGGGTATACCCAGGTGGCTAACATGTTGGGAATTTCCGACTCTGACTTAATAACACCGGTAGAAGAGGTGGACTTGAACTATTCTTTCTCCGGATCCAAAGCAAGTTCAAGCGGGATAACCAATGTTTTTACCGAACCTTTTTGGGCTTATCGTTTTGACTATCCTCCTATGACTATTACAGAAAATGGGGCCCTGGTGGACGATTTCGGCGCTCAAAACCTTTATTTTTCCCACCAGCCGGACACCATCTCCTATGGGTCGTTCTATGGAGGCGACAGCGGCGAGCTTGTTTTCGACACCCATCAAGAGGATCGAGACGATATCCTAATTGTAGGAGAATCTTACGACAATGCCATTTTAAAATTATTAGCGGCGCATTTTAATAAAACTTACAGTATCGATCTGCGCAACTATGAAGCTTTTATGGGGCAGCCTTTTCAGTTTTCACAGTATCTCCGCGACCACGACATTTCAAAGGTCTTATTGATTGGAAATATCGATTATTTCGTTATGGAAGAATTTATGCTCAGGGGGTAAACAATGGTTTTTAGTCAACTATCATTTTTATATTTCTTTTTACCTCTTGTTTTCATTTCTTATTTTATTTGTAAAAATAGAGTCTGGCGAAATTGTGTTCTATTGGCTTTTTCCTTGTTATTTTATTCTTGGGGAGAACCTAAATATGTCGTCGTTATGCTGGCGGCTTCTTTGGCCGCTTATATCGGCGGGCTTTTGATGGAGAGATTCAAAGACAAGCCTTCTCTCCGCAAATCCGTTATGATCGCTTGCGTCTTTTTGCTCATTCTTAATTTAGTCGTATTTAAATACTTAAATTTTCTCACCGACAATGTCAACAGCCTGTTTGGTACTTCCATCCATATTGGCGCCATCACGCTTCCTATCGGAATTAGTTTCTATACCTTCCAGATTTTATCCTATGTCATTGACCTCTATCGCAAGCAAGTATCTGTCCAAAATAATTTCTGTTATTTCACATTATACGTCAGCTTCTTTCCTCAGCTGATTGCCGGTCCTATCGTGCGGTATCAAACGGTAGAGGATGAAATTCGCAATCGTCAAGAATGTTGGGATGACATTATATACGGTACAAGACGGTTCATTGTAGGTTTGGCAAAAAAAGTTCTGCTGGCGAATAATATGGCGAGATTGGCAGAGATGGTCTATCAGTCAGAAAGGTCTGTTGGATTAGGAACAACTGCTTACTGGTTGGCCGCTGTAGGATACATGCTACAAATCTACTTTGATTTCTCAGGATACAGCGATATGGCTATTGGTTTAGGCCGTATTTTTGGATTCCATTTTTTAGAGAATTTTAATTATCCCTATATTTCTAAGTCAATCACAGATTTCTGGCGGCGTTGGCATATCAGCCTGTCTTCTTGATTTCGGGACTATGTTTATATCCCGTTGGGCGGAAATCGGGTACCAAAAGGACGGTGGATTCTTAATATACTTATTGTTTGGGCCTTAACCGGTTTATGGCATGGCGCCCAGTGGAACTTTGTCTTATGGGGATTGTATTACGCCTTTTTTCTCCTTCTTGAAAAGTTGTTTCTTGGAAAATATCTGCAAAAAATTCCATCCTTTTTTCAATGGGCCTATGCTATGTTTTTCACTTTGATCGGATGGGTTCTCTTTAATTTAACCGATTTCTCCGCCATGCTTCACGCCCTCAAAACCATGTTTGTCTACACCAGTACCGATTGGGCAGTTGTGTTGGGTTCTGATATTTCTATATTTAGCGCTCTTTTCTTTTTGCCAGTTTCCATTCTATTCTGTTTCCCCATAGCCCATAAATGCAAAATAAAAGATGATACGATTGTGAAAGCCTCTTTCATCAACGTTGCCTATGTCGCTCTATTGGCTTTTTGTATTCTGTATATTATAAGTTCTTCCTTTAATCCATTTATATATTTCCGTTTTTAATTTTTTAATCATAACATTGCAAAAAGGAGATATTCTTTCCTCTTTTAAGGGGCGGAATATCTCCTTTTGTTTTATGTAGATTTGTTGTAATATGTATTTAAGATATATAAATTATATAATTTGAAATAAAATTATATAATTTATTCGATTAATAAAGTATTTCCCGTAAAATCTAAAAAAAATACAGTTTGAAAATGATAATTTTTGTAGTAAAATGGTACTGTCGTCGGTAGAAAAAGCAACTAATAATGGTTCAATAACGATAGTTGGTTTATAGGGAATAAACCAACTAACCTTTGACTTTTTCTGCCTATTCCGTTGACTTCACGGGATGAGGAGGAAGATGCCTATCGATTTCTAGAACAAAGTCGTCTATTTTTCTGAAAAGCAACTGTTGGAAGGATATCAAAATTTACTGGATTTTTATTATCTTTTTTTAGGAAGGAGAATCTCTCTTGAAGAAGGCTCGCAAAGCTCTTGCTTTCCTCATGGCTGCTGCAATGTGCTTCGGCTCTATGGCTCCCGCTGTCTCCGCCAATGAAGCCGAGACCAATCCAGCTGATCAAGGATCTTCCCCTTATGCCGGGGAGGATAGAATGTACGCCATCGCCACTTCTCACCTGGACACTGTCTGGGTCTGGGATCTGGAGACTACCATTGGTAAGTACATTCCCGATACATTAGAAGACAATTTCGCTCTCTTTGAGCGTTATCCGGACTACGTTTTCAATTTTGAAGGCGCCTACCGTTATCAGCTCATGGAGGAATACTATCCGGAAGAATTTGAGACTCTGAAGAAGTATATGGCTTCCGGCAACTGGAATTTCTCTGGTTCCGGTATTGAAAACGGCGATGTCAACATTCCCTCGCCAGAGGCATTGTTCCGTAACTTCCTCTACGGCAACAACTACATTGAAGAAAAATTTGGCGCAGAACAGCGTTCCCGGGACATCTATCTACCTGACTGCTTCGGTTTCGGCTATGCTCTTCCATCCATCGCTGCCCATTCCAATTTAGTGGGCTTTACCACCCAGAAGCTTTCTTGGGGCAACTCCTTTGAGAATGGTTCACTCCCCTTTGATATCGGCACCTGGACCGGTGTAGACGGTTCTACTATTATCGCCAACATCAATCCGGGCAATTACGTCTCTACCGCTTCCACCATCCGGAATGACAGTGGTATGATCAGTAAGCTCAACAAAAGTAAATTCTATGGCTACAACGCCTCTGCTCGTCTCTTTGGTATGGGAGATATGGGCGGTGGTTCCAGTGCCAGCACGATTGAGGATGTTCTGGGTGAGCAGGCCATGAACGACAGCGAAACCATTAAAGTGATCAATGCCACCACCGATCAGCTGTTCCTGGAGATGACTGAGGAAGAAAAAGCAAGTCTTCCCAATTATGACGGCGAGATGGTGATGCAGGAACACGGTGCTGGCGCCTATACCTCCCGTGTAATTTCCAAACGTTGGAACCGTCAAAATGAATTGTTAGCCGACAACGCCGAGCGCGCTCTAGTTGCCTCTTCTTGGTTAGGGGCTACTGAGTATCCTCAGGAAAAGTTGACCAAGGCTTGGACTAACGTGATTGCTCACCAGTTCCACGACGATATCCCCGGCACCAGCATCGACACGGCTTATACCCGTTCTTGGAACGAGTACATGGTAGATCTGAAGCAATTTGCAGGTGTGGACGGCGTAGCTTCCGAGATGGATACCCAGGTGGAAACCGGTATCCCCCTGGTGGTCAACAATCCCGTGGCCGCCGGCCGCAACGATCTGGTGGAAGCCACCGTCACCATGCCGGAAGACTGTGCCAGCGTCCGCGTCTATGACGCCGACGGCAACGAAGTCCCCTCCCAGGTGCTGGTTAAAGACGGCAGCCAGTTCGACATCGTCTTTATGGCTGAAGTTGGTTCCATGGGTTACCGCACCTATAACGTGCGTCCCTCGGCCACTGCCTGCGATATGGAATCCAACCTGTCAGTCAGCGAGAACAAACTGTCCAATGAGAAATACGACGTCACCATCGATGAAAACGGAGATATCTCCAGCATCTTTGACAAGGATCTGGAGAAAGAATTACTCTCCGAGCCCATCCGTTTGGCTCTCTTCGACGATACGGAAACCGGCTGGCCCTCTTGGGAACTCAATATGGGCGACTACTGGAACAAGGAACGCCGTGAATCGGTCAAGGATGAAGCGATGGAGATCTCGGTGGTGGAAAACGGCCCTGCCCGGGTTGCTATCCGAGTGGTTCGCCAGCACGGTTCCTCCACCTACGACCAGGTTATCAGCCTGACGGCCGGCGGCCAGATCGTGGCAGTGGACAACGTGGTGGACTGGAACGAACGCGCCACCTTGTTGAAGGCGGAGTTTAACTTGACTTCCTCCAATCCCACCGCTACTTATGACTTAGGGCTGGGCGCTATTGAACGTGGCAACAATACCGACTATAAAGCCGAAGTCCCGCTCCAAAAATGGGCCGACCTAACCGCCACCGACGGCA
>CALCVR010000022.1 GCA_937905915.1 uncultured Eubacteriaceae bacterium | reverse complement strand
TGCGGAGCAAATCTTCCTCGTGCACCATATATTTCTCTGGATTTTCAGCGGCATCCTCCCCAGCTTGGGACTTGTCCTGAATGGTAACTACAATGCCGGGGCCAGCCAGCTCGGTTAATCCAGCTAGACGTTCAGCCTCTTCCAACTGCTCCTCCAATACTTTGGCGGTATCGTCGGAATCTCCAACAGCTTTTCTCAGATCCTCCAGATCGGCTCGGGCACGGGCCAGCTGGGTTTGTAGGTCATCCACCTTCTGGAGCGCATCGTTTAAATCCTGCTGCATGGTTTCGGTACGATTGTGGTCAGCGGCACTTTGGGTGATTTTATTTTGATTGACGCTTCGGATTTGCAGCGTTACCAAAAATCCGACCACCATGAGCACCAGCATCAATGCCAATGTCATCGGCATCTTATGCAATGGCTTTTTAAGGGGCTTGTCCTCCTTAGGATTTGTTTGCAATAAACCTCATTCCTTTTAATCCATGCTTGATGGGGCGCTGCTTTCCCCTGCCCTACTGTTTTCTTTTTCCGAGGAAACATCAGCATCCTCCGCGGAAGAAGAAGCACCGCTCCCCTCCGGCGATGAAGAGGAAGATTGCCCGCTTACTCCACTGGAATCATCATCCTGAAACCTTACCGTAGCTTGGGTACTGGTCAGCACAATAGTGGCTTTTTGCCCATCAGGCGCCTTTCTGGCAATGGCTTCCTTTGCCATTGCCATCTTGGCGTCTAAATCTGTCGCTCCGCCACACTTTAACGTAATCCGATTGTCATACAAAACTGTGATATCAGATCCATTGGTAAAGTCCATTTGGTTTGTTTTCTCTATAAGGTTAGTCTCTTTGAGCGCTTTTGTCAAGTCGATTAGTTTGTTCTTTTGCTCTTGATCCTCGAACTCCATGGGAGAGCCCGGCGGTGCCCCCGTCACAGAGATTCCAACCACCACCGGCACCGATGGCACCTGACCTTGCAGGTATTCCAGCGTCTTTCCATCCTGATCAGCTATGGCCCATCCGCCCTCCATTTGAACGGCATAAGCCGGCGTGGTTTCCTCCACCTCAATGACGATGGTAGCGGGAAGCTGACGTACAATGTGGGCTGAACCAATGTAGGGCAGTTTAACCGTTAAATTTTCCTCCCCTCCTTTGGTATCAGCCAACAGGAGGTTCTTCCCTTTTGCAAGGCCGGATGCACGGATAATCTCCTCCGCTTCGTACCTTGTCTCCCCCTGCACCTGGATGGTTTGGATGTTAAAAAACACCGTCATACAAAGCGTCACCCCGATGGCCACGGCAAACAGCACCACTAAAATGGAGTAAAAACGGGTGGATGCCTTTCTTCTGCGTTTGTGGCGGCGGCCATTTTGATCCCGGGCCTCTTGACGGCTCTGTATTTTGCGGGCTTGGTTGGTCCGATCCTCCAAAGATGGCGCTTCCCCCTTCCTGGGAAGAGGCGACGGACGAGATGTTTTGCTTTTCGGAGATGTGGATGGCCTTCCCGATGATTTCTTTGCTCCCCCGCCGGAAGAGGATGATTTTCCTCCTGGTTTGCTGGGACGGCCTGTCCTTTGAGGCGACGTCCCCGAACGAGTCTGCACTCGTTTCTTCCCCGGAGGACGTTTGCCTTGCTGTGAAGGGCCGGGCTGTCCGGTAGGCCGCGCCTTTCCACTGCCTTTCTTTTGATTGTCCATATTGATCAGTCCCTCTTTATCACAGCCCCCACACCAGAGAGGCGCTGTTCAATCATTTCGTATCCTCGGTCCAAATGATGCAGGCCGGTGATCTGCGTCGTACCCTGGGCCGCCAAACCCGCCACCACCAATGCGGCGGCTCCCCGTAGATCGGCCGCCTCTACCGGTGCGCCGGACAGGTGATCCATGCCTTCCACAATGGCCACTTTGCCTTCCACCTTAATGTGGGCTCCCAGACGCAGCAGCTCACCGACGTGCTTATACCGGCTTTCAAAGATGTTCTCCACAAATACACTGGTTCCTTCCGCCAAGGTGGACATGGCCATGACAATGGCCTGAGAATCGGTCGGGAATCCGGGATACGGCAAAGTACGGATATTTTTAACCGCTTTCATACGGTCCGGCGCTACAATATGCAATTGGTCGCCCTGGGTCTTAATGTGGCATCCGGCCTCTTCAAACACAGGGATAACAGGTTCCAAATGGGCGGGGATAACCTTTTCTAATATTAGATCCCCACCTGTCACCGCTGCAGCCGCCATATAGGTAGTGGCGGTGATGCGATCGGCTATGACGGTGTGTTCCGCCCCGTGAAGTTTTGGGACGCCGTCGATGCGGATGGTGCTCTCTCCCGCTCCACAAATATGGGCGCCGCACTGGTTGAGAAAATTGGCTAAGTCACAGATCTCCGGCTCCCTGGCGGCGTTGGTAATGATGGTGGTGCCAGTAGCCGTAGCCGAAGCCAACATGATGTTTTCCGTGGCTCCGACGCTTGGAAAAGAGAGGTTAATAGGGCATCCTTTGAGCCCTTTTCCCACATGACAGTTTAAATATCCATGGTCTTCCTCAATGATTAATCCCAGCTTGCGCAGCGCCTTGAGATGGAGATCGATAGGCCGAGGCCCTAATTCGCATCCCCCTGGAAAACTGATGCGAGCCCTTCCTTGTCTGGCCACAATAGCGCCTAAAAATACTACCGAAGAACGCATCTCCCGCATGAGGTCATCCGGGATCTCATACCGCCCTGCCTCAGAGGCATCCACCGTTACGCTGGATCCTTCTTGCGTCACCTTACACCCTAAGTGGGATAAAATCTTGATGGAGGTATCCACATCCGATAGTCTTGGGCAATTATGTAGCACGCTGGGGGTAGTACCCAGCAATGTGGCGGAAAGCAGCGGCAGTGCGCTGTTTTTGGCGCCGTGCACAGGGATCGATCCAGTCAGTCTGTGACCGCCCTGTACAATTAGTTTCGACATATCCTCTACACCCCTTTATGAAAAACACCAAGCCAAACTATAAAGTTTCCCTGGCAAACCATAGTATGCCAAAAGAGATACGGGTGTGAGGATATGCGCCGAGTACACACTGTCTTTTACGGTCGAATGCTTTCCTTTTTCAGCGAGACAGCCTCTAAAATCACTTTATAAATCCGTTCGGAAGCGTCTAAAATTGCGGTTTGTTTTGCTTTTGAACCCATTTCCTGGAGCGTCTCGGGATGTTCCAACAGCTTTTCCACTTGAGTGATGAGTTTTGGACCGGTCAGATCCTGATCCTCGATGAGCACGGCTGCTCCTCGACGTACTAAACTCATGGCGTTGTGATATTGATGGTTCTCGGCCACGTGAGGGGATGGTACCAAGATCGAGGCTTTGCCTTGGGCTTGCAGTTCGCTTAACGTAATGGCGCCGCAGCGGCAAATCACCAGGTCAGCCGCTGCCATACAACGGGCCATATCGTCGATATACTCCCGCACCATAATATTTTTGGCGCGCTTTAACGGCACTCCTTTGGATTCGATCAGCTTGGGCATCCATTCCCAGCCGGCCTTCCCCACGCCGTGGATATGCGTGATGCCGCCGCGTTTATAACTCCAGGCAAGCAGGTCGGCCACGGCCCGGTTGATACAGTCGGCGCCTAAGCTGCCGCCAAAGGAGAGGATCACCGGCTCATCGCCCAGCCCCAGCTCCTGCCTGGCCTGCTGTCTTGTATAGGTCAAAATTTCCCTGCGCAGGGGATTACCTGTCACTTCAATATGACAGGACCCGTCAAAATGACTTTTGGCATCCTCCACCGCCAGCATAACGCAGGACGCCGATTTAGAAAGCATCCGGTTGGTAACCCCTGGGTAGGCGTTCTGTTCGTGTACCACAATAGGAATCCCCATCTTAGATGCTTTACGTAATACAGGACCGCTGACATAACCGCCTGTCCCCACTGCGATATCCGGACGGAAGGACGCCAGGATCTTCCCGGCCTGCATGGTGGAGGTCAACGCCCGCCGCGCTGCCCCTATGTTATAGACGATATTTCCCGGGGACAAGCTCCGGCGAAAGCCCCGCACATCAACGGCCGCAAAATCATAACCGGCCTCTTTGACCAAGCGTGCTTCCATCCCCTTTTGATTGCCCACGAATAAAATCTCGGCGTCCGGCTGATGCTTTTTGACGGCGCCTGCGATAGCCAAAGCCGGATTGATATGACCGGCTGTACCGCCGCCTGCCAACAGTACCTTCATAGCATCCCACTCCTTGTTGTGTTTTCTTCTTTTTCATCCACAAGGCAAAAGCCGGCTGCGTCATATTACGCCGCCGGCGCCTTACGATACTCTATCGTTTTCGCAGCCTGGCCCCTCGTGACACCGATAGCACAACCCCCATCTGCGCCAGCAGCATGACCAAGGATGATCCGCCGTAGCTGAAGAAGGGCAGGCTGATGCCGGTGTTGGGGATCAAGTTGGTGACTACCGCGATATTGAGGAAGGCTTGTAGCCCTACCTGAACGGTCAATCCCACCGCCAAAAGGGCGCCGAATTTATCTTCCGCCTTCATGGCGATGGCAAAACCTCTCCATACCAGCAGGGCAAACAGAATAATGATAACGGCCGCTCCTACAAAGCCCAATTCCTCGCATACTACCGCAAATACAAAGTCGTTTTGCGGCTCAGAGATATACATATACTTCTGACGGGAATTACCCAAACCCACACCCATAAATCCGCCGGAAGCAATGGCATATAACGACTGGATGGTCTGCCAACCGGTGCCCTTAGGATCGGAGAAAGGATCCTGCCACACCTCAATACGGGTAAAGCCGTGAGCCAGTTTTTCAGTTACAATATCGGCCAATGGCCCCGGTAGATACTGAGGGAAGAAAAATACCCACACAAATAGAATAAGCCCTGCCGAGATGGCGATGATAAACCATTTGGGTTTTGTGCCGCCGATAAGCATCATAATTATGCCAATCAAACACATGAGGATGGTACCGGAAAGATGAGGTTCGGCGATCATCAGGGCGCTGATAGAACCTAAGATCAGAATATAAGGTAGAACTCCCCATCGGAATGTTCCCATTTTATCATGGTATTTGCTCATGAGATGGGCAAAGGTAGCAATGAGCGCAAACTTGGCGATTTCCGAAGGTTGGAAGTTGATGGGGTAAGGGATCCAACGATGGGCGCCGTTTTGCGCCGGCATGAAAAGTACAATGACCAGCAGAGCATAACTGATCCCCATAAAAATTAGGGACCAGAAGTGAAGCACCCGGTAATCGATAAGAGATACGCCAATCATCAAGGCGATGCCCAAGGCGGCGTACAATAATTGCGGTTTGAGGAAATAGAGGCTATCCCCGTGGAACTTCGGCGTATAGTAGGCATATGCGTAGCTGGCCGAAAACATCATCACAAGTCCGATGGCCAAAAGGGCTAAAATCAAAAAGAAAAAGGGCAGATCAAAGGAGCCTCCAGCCGAAAAGAAGCTGAATTTTCCCTTGTTTTTCTTCTGTTCCATGTTCTTTTTTGCTCGTCTGGCCGCTTGTTCGGTCGACACGCCCAATCTCCTCCTTTCGCAGTAAAATGGAACCGTGCTTTTACCTGTAAATTTTCAACGGATAGGGACGGTATGGTCAGCGTCCCCCTAATAGTACACAAACAATAGCGAGAATACAGCCGATTGCTGTCACGATGGAAAATATTGCATTGATGCGGATTTCACTGTAACCGCACATCTCCAGGTGATGATGAAAAGGCGCCATCTTAAAGAGACGTTTTCCCCCTGTCATTTTAAAGTAACCCACCTGTAAAATATCCGACATGGTCTCGATGATATAGACAATTCCAGCCGGGATGAGCAAAAGCGGCATGCCCACGCCAAAGGCCAAGGCGCACACCATACCGCCCAGGAAAAGGGAACCGGTATCGCCCATAAACACCCGAGCCGGATAGAAATTCCAAATCAAAAAGCCGAGGCATGCTCCCGCCAAAGCGGCGCCCATCATGCTGACGCCCATCATCTGTAGCAGTCCTGCGATGAGCATAAAGCACACGCCTACAAAGAAGGTAACGCTGGAGGCCAAACCGTCTAGACCGTCGGTCAGATTGACGGCGTTGACCGCTCCCACCACAATAAACATAATGATGGGAATATACCAGATGCCAAAGTCGATGTGCCCCACAAATGGGATATACATGCCGCGGTCACCAGCAAAATAGAGCGCCGCCGCAAAAGCTCCGGCCACCAAAAGCTGCAACAGCATTTTCTGACGGCTGGTAAGGCCTAAATTGCGCTTTTTGACCACCTTTATGTAGTCGTCTAAAAAGCCAACGCATCCAAAGCCCAGCGCCATCAGGATGCTACCCCAAAAGCGTACTTTTTGTACCGTCGTTTCTCCGTCCATAATTTGAGGCCAGGCGATCCTGGAAATAAAATAAGCCGCTAAGATGCCGGCGGCAACACCGGCGATGGTCATGATGCCGCCCATGGTAGGGGTCCCCTGCTTGGACTTATGCCAAGTAGGGCCGTCCTCCAGGATGCTCTGACCAAACTTTAATTTGCGCAAAAAGGGAATGACACACAGCCCCAAAGATGTCGTCACCGCAAAGGCAATCAGTGCGGCGATCCCGGTTGATGTCGCTAACATTTCTTCTCCCACCTCTCGTACAGGGTCTTTAGCACTTCTTCCAGCTGCATGCCGCGGCTGGCTTTTAATAGTACCACGTCGCCCTTTTTCAAAACCGAAAGCAGTCTTTCGGCCAAAGCCGCTTTGTCGTCAAAATGATAGACTTCCTTCAAGCCTTCTGCTACAGCCCCCTGCACATACTGGGCTGCCATAGGACCATAAGTCAACAAAATGCCGGCGCTGTGTGCCGCCAGTGCGCCGCATTTGGTATGAGCTTGACGAGAGATGGTGCCAAGCTCCAACATATCCCCTAAAACAGCGATGCGTTTTCCTTTACATGGCATATGCTTTAAGGTATCCAGCGCCGCTTGAACGGAATCCGGGCTTGCGTTGTAGCAATCCTCAATGACGGTGATACCGTCCCGCTTGACAACGTATTGACGCATGCCGGAAGGCTGATATGCGCCCAGCGCAGCGGCAGCCTTCCCGCTCTCCACTCCTAACAGGATACCGGCGGCAAAGGCGGCAGTAGCGTCGTACACCGCGTGGATCCCCACTGCCGGGATGGTGACTTCCTGCTTTCCGCCGTCGTAGCGGATGACAAAAGATGTCTCCTCCTCCCCTTGGCGGATGTCCTGTGCCAAAAAGTCGCAAGCGTCGTTTTCTACGCCGAAGCGGATGATAGGATGACCTGTCTCTTTCACGGTAGCCAGCATATCATCGCCCCCATTGATGAGCAACGGCGCACGGCCCCTCATACCGTCTAATATTTCCAGCTTGGCCTTCAAAATACCTTCTCTGGATCCCAATGTCTCCATATGGGAGACGCCGATCTTGGTGATAATACCTACATCCGGGCAAGCAACTTTGGAGAGACGGCTGATCTCTCCAAAGTTGCTCATTCCCATCTCCAGCACCGCCGCCTGATGTTCCTTATTGAGGCCGAACACCGTAAGGGGAAGGCCGATTTCATTGTTAAAATTGCCCTCTGTTTTGAGGGTACGATACCGGGCCGATAGTACACAGGCCACCATATCTTTTGTGGTGGTCTTGCCCACGCTGCCTGTTACACCTACCACAGGGATGTCGAAGGTTCCGCGGTACCAGGCCGCCAGATCCAGCAAGGCCCGACCGGTGTCCTCCACCCGGATGACCGGTACATCGGAAACTTCCACCTTTTTGTGACACAAAACAGCTGCCGCTCCCGCCTTTACTGCCGCTGCGGCAAACTGATGTCCATCCAGCCGCTCCCCTCGGATGGCGATAAACAGACATCCCGGCAAAGCCTGACGGTTATCGATACACACAGAGGAAATCTTAATATGACCGTCCCCTGTATAGCTCCCATGTACAGCATGTGCAATCTCTTTTACTGACATCCTCATGGTTGTTACTCCTCTTCTACACAAACTGTTTTTCTTCTCTTACATCTATCTCTCTAGTTTTGCCAGTTGTTCGGCTATTATTTCCCTTTCGTCCAAATGAATGACGCCGGTGTTTAAAATCTGATAGGTCTCGTGCCCCTTGCCGGCCAGAAGGATCAAGTCCCCCGGCCTGGCGGTGCGCACGGCGTACCGGATGGCATCCTGACGGTTTGGGATGATCACATAGGGTGTCGAATAGGTGCGGACGCCCTCCACAATATCGTCAATGATGGCTTGTGGGTCCTCCGACCGGGGATTGTCGCTGGTGAGGATGGCGAAATCCGCCCCTTCCATCGCCTCCCTTCCCATCAGCGGACGCTTGGCCCGGTCCCGATCCCCGCCGCAGCCAAACAGGACTACCAAACGTTTTGGTTCTCCCTTCCGGCAGGCAGCCAGTACCTTTTCCAGGCCGT
>CALCVR010000021.1 GCA_937905915.1 uncultured Eubacteriaceae bacterium | reverse complement strand
GAGCCTTAAAAAAGCGTTTGGATGCTATGGGATATTCTGGCCAGTGGATTATTGAGGTTTATCGGAAGGACTTTAATGAGGAAAAAGAGCTTCTAGATTCTGCCCATTATTTAGAAGGTGTTCTAAACAGCCATTGATAAAAGAGAGGAGAATTAAATTATGAAATGTCCCTATTGTGGGTTTGAGGAAAGCAAGGTGATTGATTCTAGGCCAACCGATGAGGGAGCTCGGATTCGTCGGCGCAGAGAATGTCTGAAATGTAGCCAGCGTTTTACCACATATGAAGTGGTGGAGACAGTACCCATTGTGGTCATCAAAAAGGATAAGTCTCGCGAAGCCTTTGATCGGAACAAGTTGTTGGCAGGGCTCTTAAAGGCGTGTGAAAAACGTCCGGTTCCCATGGAAACATTAGAAAAAATTGTGGATGATATTGAGAGTATTCTTCACAATTCCCTGGAGAGGGAGGTCACTTCCATTCGTGTGGGGGAATTGGCCATGGAACGGTTAAAACGTGTGGATCAGGTGGCCTACGTCCGTTTTGCTTCGGTTTACCGTCAATTCCGGGATATTAATACCTTTATGGATGAGCTTAATAAACTGCTGGGAGAGAAAAAATAATAAAACGGTGCCTGAGGTTTTCTCTTAAGGCACCGTTTTATTTTGCTCTTTTAAAAGTTGTACGTGAAAATATTTCACATATAAAAGTTCAAAAGAACCTGGATGTCTTGACATCCAGGTTCTTTTGAAAGAAGCATATTATTCTGCCGCTAGATCAGCAAACTGAGCGCCGATTAACTGAGCCAAATCGACAGGAGAGACTTCAATCTGCAATCCTTTCAGTCCACCGCTGACTAAGATGGTATCAAAGGCTTGGGCGCTTTGGTCGATTAAAGTAGGATAGTTTTTTTTCATACCGATGGGAGAACATCCTCCGCGGATATAACCGGTAAATTTCATAATATCTTTTACATGGATCATCTCCACGCGTTTTTCTCCCGCTGCTCTGGCGGCTTTTTTAAGATCCAGTTCCTTGGCCACCGGCACGACAAATACGTGAAGCTGACTACCTGAACTAGTTACCAAGGTTTTAAAAACTTGATCAGGATTTTGCCCTGTCTTATGAGCTACCGATACGCCATCAATTAAACCGTCGGATACATCGTAAGAATGCTGTATATAGGAGATTTTTGCCCGATCCAGTATGCGCATTGCATTGGTTTTACCTGACATTTTATCACCACTTTATCTTTAATAGGTCATGTAAGATCATAAAAGATTGGTCTTTCAGATCGATCAACTTAAATGATAAAAGATAGTCATCGAAGACATTTTTATTATAAGAGGTTCCCCTAAATTTTTCAAGAATTTTGCTGAGCTATGGTATTATGTTATCAGCATTTTATTGTATCATGAGAGAGAAAGGGGGAGAATATCCAGCAATCGACAAATCCTGCAATGTTTGGATAGTAAGATAGAGGATACCGCTGTCGACACAAGGGAAGGATAAACCGAGTATTTGGCGAAAGTAGAGGCCTCTGTATTGTATATATTGTCCAAACAATAAGAAAAATATTTTTTAACATTGGAAAGAAAGCACCAAAAAGGCCTTGAAAAACTGCACAAAAGTTGTTATCATAGAAGTAGAATAAATCGTGAAAAAAAGGGGCTTGGAAACATGGCAGACAAAAAATCAACTCAAAATGATTTCCCGCTCTATCTTTTCCACCAGGGAACGAATTATAAAGCATATGAATATCTGGGCGCTCATATCTATGAGCAGAATGAAAAGTTATGTGCTGTGTTCCGTACCTGGGCGCCCAATGCGCAGGCTATTTCCATAGTGGGTGATTTTAATCAATGGAATACCGAAGCCCACCCGATGGAACGCATTAGTGACCAAGGTGTGTGGGAAGCGGTGATAGAGGGAGTCAAGACCTTTGATTCTTACAAATTTGCTGTGACACAGCAGGATGGTAAGGTAGTTTATAAGTCCGATCCATACGGATTTCATACCGAAACACGTCCAGACAACGCCTCTAAACTATACGATCTCGATACCTATCAGTGGAACGATCAGGCTTGGCAGGATGCCAAAGCACAGCAGGTTATTTACGAAAGCCCGGTCAATATCTATGAGGTACATGCCTCATCCTGGCGCCAGTATGCTGACGGCAATTTCTTCTCCTATGAGAAATTAGCAGATGAGTTAATCCCTTATGTGAAGGAGATGGGGTATACCCATATCGAATTTATGCCCTTGACTGAGTACCCGTTTGATGGATCTTGGGGATATCAGGTGACGGGGTATTTTGCTCCTACCTCGCGATATGGCCAGCCCACCGATCTAATGAGTCTCATTGACCGATGCCACCAGGCAGGTATCGGCGTCATTATGGACTGGGTGCCGGCTCACTTCCCGCGGGACGAGCATGGCCTTTTCCGCTTTGATGGATCGGCCTGCTACGAATACCA
>CALCVR010000020.1 GCA_937905915.1 uncultured Eubacteriaceae bacterium | reverse complement strand
ATAGAGGCCGTCGCGATAGGCCGTCAGCCCCACAGGGACGGCGGCAATGCTCTGGACGGCAGGATAAAGGGGCGTGAGATCGGAGAGCGTCCGATCCAATTGGGGGCCGTCGTTGAGGCCGGGACACAGCACCATCTGGCAATTGATATGCGTGCCAGCCTCGGCCAGATGCCAAAGGTGCCGGAGGGATTCCCCGGCAAAGCGGTTGCCCATCATACGGCATCGAAGATCCGGATCGGTGGTGTGGACCGAGATATTAATGGGACTGATATGCATGTCGATGATGCGCTGTACTTCCCGGTCGGAAAGATTGGTCAGGGTAATGTAATTGCCGAACAAAAAAGAAAGGCGTGCGTCGTCGTCTTTAAAATAAAGGCTCTCGCGCATGCCCTTGGGCAGTTGATCAATAAAACAAAAGACGCACTTGTTGCGGCAGGCGCGTTGTTTGTCCATCAGATAGGTTTCAAACAAAAGACCCGGATCATCGTATTCGCTTTTCCGCAGGGTGACGTGATGCTCCCCACCGTCCGGCCGGATGAGAGAAAGCTCTAAATGACGGTCTACAATTAAAAATCGATAGTCCAGCACGTCATTGACTTCCCGTCCGTTGATGGACAGTAGCGTTTCCCCCGGCACAATGCCGGCCCTAGAGGCCAGACTGCCTGCCTCAATATCATAAATCACAACCGGCAACAAGATCCCTCCTTTGCGACAAAGTAAAAAAGAGAAGGATTACTCCTTCTCTTTTTCCAAAGCCCATACTTTTCTTTAGGACTCCTTCTCAATGACCTGTCTGCCGTGATAGTAACCACAGTTGGGGCACAGTCTGTGAGCTCTCTTCAGCTCGCCGCACTGAGAGCATTTCACGAGGGAAGGAACCTCGATCTTCCAGACGTTATTCCGTCTCTTATCGCGCCGTGCTTTGGAAACTTTTCTCTTGGGTACCGCCATTGTCAGCACCTCCCTCTATTAATCATTACTTTTATTCTAGCAGTTTGCCCAATGCCTCCAGTCGGGGATCGATTGGTTTTTTACACCCGCAGGGCCCTTCATTGAGATCATGGCCGCACGTGGGACAAAGACCTTTACAATCCGGTCGACAAAGATGTTTCATGGGCAAAGAGAGCAAAATATCCGACACAACCAGTTCATCCAGATCCAATTGGCCTTGTTCCACCAAAATGAAACGATCCTCATCCTCATGATTGAGAGAGGCCACCAAAATATGCTCCACCGGAAATTCATACTGGGCGATAAATTCGCTCATGCACCGGTCGCATGTAAGGGGCATCTCAAAGGAAGCGGAAAGTTGAGACGAGACAATCCCCGCCTCATTGACCAAATGGCCTGCTACATGAACCAAAGATACATTGGACAGCTGATCCTCATCCGGGTGAAAAGAATAATCCACCTCAATGGAAGGACCGCCTGCAAACAACGCTTTTAAGTCAAGAATCATAGCGCTCTCCTCACATATAACGATACTATATTATAAAGACTTCGCAGGAATTTGTCAAGAAATAAGCAAAAAAAAACCAGATCTCACACACTCGCCAGGAAAATACAAAAAAGTGTGGTATGGCTTGGCAAGATGTGGTAAAGTATATGTAATTCCGGGCTTTGGCTCAATAAATGGATTTATGAGAGGTGAAAGTGGACGTTATATTAAAAATGAAGAGAAAGAGGTGTCAATATGATTTTACCTAAAATTCAGCGCCGAAGTCCATTGTCGGATCACGGGCGGATGGGCAATGGACTCAGTAGGTTGCTGTCTTTTTTAATGCCATTGGCGATTTTATTATTGGTATATATTTCGTTTGGGATGTTCCCCTTCGGCCAGAAGTCTCTTTTGATTACCGACATGAGCCAGATTTATGTGGACTTCCATTCCTGGTTTTATGACGTTCTAAAGGGCGGGGATAGCTTCTTTTTTTCCTGGAATACCGGCCTTGGTATGAATATGATAGGGGCTTTAACCTTTTATCTCTCCAGTCCCTTT
>CALCVR010000019.1 GCA_937905915.1 uncultured Eubacteriaceae bacterium | reverse complement strand
GAATTTCTCCATGATCCGCAACTGGGTGGGCATGACCAACAACCGCGCCTTCTACGACGCCTGCGACAAATACGGCCTATTGATCTGGGACGATTTCTGGCTGGCCAACCCTTCCGATGGCCCTTCCCCCGCCGATAACGATATGTTTATGGCCAACGCCCGGGATAAAATCGCCCGCAACCGCTATCACGCTTCCCTGGCCCTCTACTGCGGCCGAAACGAGGGCAATCCTCCCCAGCCTCTTTACGACCTCCTCCCCCAAGCGGTGGATGAAGTGGACGGCACCCGTTTTTACGTCCAGTCCTCCAATTCCTCTCCCGTAGGCAGCGGCGGCGGTTATTCCCTTAAAAGCCCTAAACAAAGCTTCCAAAACGCTCAGAATACTGTCCTGCGCAGCGAGATCGGCATCCCAAACATCCCCTCGGAGGAGAGTATCCGCCGGTTTATCGACGAGGATAACCTCTGGCCCATCAACGACGTATGGGGCCTCCACGATTTCTGCCTGGGCGGCGCTATGGGCGGTTCCAGTTTCCTTTCCAACGGCCCGGCCAAATATTTGGGATATCAGGATGTCAACAGTGTGTCCTTTGAGGATTTCGTCCGCGCTTCCCAAATGGTCAACTACGAATCCCATAAGGGGCTTCTGGAAGGCAACTACGTCTACGGCAGCAACGGCGCTTTGATGTGGATGAGCGCGTCGGCCTGGCCTTCCTTTGTGTGGCAGACCTACGATTATTTCTATGACTGCAACGCCGCTTACTTTGGCCTGAAAACCGGCAACCAGCCCATCAACGCCATTTGGAACCCGCTCAATGAAGAGATTGTCCTTTCCAACGCCACAGCCGGCGATCTTCAGGACATACAGGTTCAGGTGGATTTGTATGACTTAAATGGAAAGCTTCTCAGCAATGATGTCTATCCTGTAGATAAGATGGTTTCCGATTCCTATAAAACTGTTACACCCCTACAGTACCCGGAAGATTCCACCGATATGAAATTCCTCAAGACCTATGTAAAATCCGGCGATGAAATTTTGGGTGAAAACTTCTATTGGCTCAATTCCAAAGACTATCAGGAATACACCGCTCTGAATACCTTTTCCAATGTGGACTTGACCGCATCCTACCAGGCTCTTGAGCAAGTGGGATCCACCCGGTACTATGAAGTCACCGTCCAAAATGACGGCGATACACCGGCCCTTTTAGCCCGCATCAAAGCCATGAGCGGCGGCGATTTGATCCTGCCCACCTTCTATGAGGACAATTATTTCTCCTTGATGCCCGGTGAATCCAAGACCGTTACGGTGGAATTCAATGAGAAGTACATGCAGGATCCCAACGACTTACGGTTTGAGCTGGAAGGCTTCAACGTGGTGGAAAAACAAATCGGCGAAGACGCCCCTGCCTATGCTGTGAAAAGCATTTCCATCCAGGATGAAAACGGTCTGGTTTGGAATGTGGATTCCGGCAACTTCCGCAGCGCTGTTGAGATCCAAGCCAATGCCGACGGCGCTATCTCCATCACCCCTGTCATCGCCGTCTACAAAAACGGCGTGCTGTTCGACATTGCCGCCGATGCTCAGATCATCGAAGCCCAGGCCGGAACCTCCTATACCGTTTATTCCGACTACGCCTCCATTCCTTTCCTAGGAGAATACGCCGATTTGAGCATGTATTCCATCAAGGCGTATATCCTGGGCAGCCAGTCCCAGACCGTCCCGTTGTATGGCGACCGCAACTTAGGAGATTGGATCAACAATTGGGAGCCCCTCCCCTATCTCAACGAACAGGACCGTGTGTTTGTGGACAGCTTCGACAGCTATGAGGACGACTCCAAACTCAATGCCCAGTACGGTCAAAACAGCGGCCGGGGTTCCTCTAACAGCATCCAACTGATAGACTCGCCCTTTAGCGATGTGGCCGGCAAAGACTTGGGAAAAGCTCTAAAATTCCAATACACCCTGGTCAACAGCCATACAGGACGCTCCCGTTCACTTCCTTCTGAATTTGACAACATGGAATACATCTCCTTCTGGTTCCAAGGTCCCGCCAACGTCTTTATGAAGTCCAAGGACGATACCGAAGGCGATAACTTAATCCTTCAGATGTACTCCAAAGGCGCATCCTATGAAGTCAATTTCTTTACCTTGGCCGAACGCGGATACTTTGATCCCACCACTTCAGAACCTCAATTTATTGAATTCCCCTTAAGCCTTATCACACCGAAAAACACCACGCCCGATACCACCGATCAGAGATTCGACGTTACCTCAGTCTCCAATTTCGGCTTGTTTATTAATACCAATGGAAAGACAGTCCACAGCCCTGTCGGCAGCGTCATCTATCTGGACGACGTCCGCATGAGCAGGCGTTCCCCGATCTTTGACCGTATCACCCGCCAATATGCCGGCGTGGGTGAAACCATCGCCTTCCAAACTACCGCTAAAGTGATGAATAAAGACGGATACTATGTGGATGATGAAAATCTGGTCTATTCTTTGGTGGATACCCCGGACGGCGTCACGGCTTCCATCGATGAAAATGGGTTGGTATCCTTCTCCGCCAGTGAGGCCGGCACCTATACGCTTACCCTAAAGGCCGCTGTCGGTGAGTTCTCTTATACCACTCAAGTGCCTATTACGGTGGACTAAATCGTATCGCTCTACTGCTTCTTGTTTTTTGAAGCCATAGAAAATCCCCACCGTCCTTTAAAAGAAGGACGGTGGGGATTCTTTTGATTATAAGAGGCGATACACCTTCATTACCTTACTTTAACTGCGGCCGGATAGCAGCTTTTGTTTCAGTTCGCCTTCCAAACGGGTCAATTCTGCTTCCGCCTCCCGGCGTTTTTGATGCCCTTCAGCTTGGATACGCATGACTTCATCCAGAGTGGAAATCAAGCTTTCATTGGTATGTCGAAGGGTTTCCATATCCACAATGCCGCGTTCTGATTCTTTGGCGGTTTCTACTGTGGACATCTTGAGCATCTCAGCGTTTTTGTTGAGAAGCTCATTGGTCATATCGGTAACCTGGCGTTGTGCTGTCAAGGCCTGCCTAGAATGTTCCAATCCCAAAGCCAACACCATTTGGCTCTTCCAGAGAGGAATGGTATTGACCAAAATGGACTGGATTTTATCCGAAAGCTGAATGTTATTGTTTTGCACCAGGCGGATTTGAGGCGCCATCTGGATGGAAATCATACGGGTCAGTTCCAAATCGTGAACTTTTTTCTCAAACCGGTTGCACAGGGCTTCTAGATCGTTAGCGGCTTGAGCATCCTCCGGCAAGCCGGACTGCCTGGCCTTTTCCATAAGCTCTGCCAGTTCCGTGGCACGCACCTGCTCCAGCTTCTTTTTTCCGGCTATAATATAAAGGCAGAGCTCCTTAAAATACACGGTGTTTAACTCGTACATTTTATCCAGCAGCGCAATGTCTTTAATCAATTGGACTTGGTGCCCTTCCAGAGCCTCACAAATTTTGTTAAGATTTGCTTCCGCTTTGTTATACTTTGTCTTCATAGCGTCGATCTTCTTAGACGTGCGGCGGAAAAAGCCAAAAAAGCCTTTGTCTTCCTCTGCGTCAAAGCTCTCTAAGCCGGTGACTACCTGCGAAATCATTTCCCCGATTTCCCCTAAATCTTTGGTGCGGACGCTATTCAGGATATTTTCCGAAAAATCAGCAATCTTTTTTTGTGCGCCTGAGCCATACTGAAGCACCAAATTAGAATCCTTTAGCTGAATCTTAGGAAGAAACTCCTCCACCATTTTCTGCTCCTGCTGGGTCAACTGGATCTCTTCTACCGGAGGCTTTTTTTCCTCTACTGGAGAAGGGACCGACGGTGCTGACGGCACATGATCAGGTTCTACTGTGAGGGTCGGCATTTCAAATTGTTGATCCATTGATTACAATCCTCCGTTTTTTCAGTCATAGGGTGGGGTGAAAGTCCTGATCGCTATTCAAGCCTTCCTGCGCAAACATGGTTTCCAGTGCCGATATATTGCTGGAAACATCCAACAGATCGTCCTGCACTAAATTGTAAAGCAGATTCTGGAACGCCTGGTTGATTTTATCCAATGCCTCCCGAATCTCGCTTTTTGTATCTTGGACTTCCGGGGTATCCAATCCGTTTTGTTCCAGATCCCGATATGCTTCGGTGAGCTTCATGGTGGTAGGCAAATAATAGCACATAAATTTGCGGATCTGTGGCATCTTCTCGGGATGCTGTCCCACATAATCAAAAATTTTAGAGGTGACGTCTTCCAATGTGTCCAGCTTCTTCGAAATATCCTCTTCCGGCAGATCCAAATTGATCTGGCGGATGGTCTCAATATACTGCCGTCCCTCTCGCAATAGATCCTCCACCGCCGCCTGTTCGGGGTTGTGATAGAGACGCTCTTTTTTCCTCTCTTCCTCCATCTTCTGCCGGCGGACATTTTCCTCGGTTTTTAGGTATTGCTGATAGGTTTCAAAATCCAGAATAAAGCAGGTTTCCTTCTGATCAAAATATCCCTCTTGGAACATCCTAAGACGCACCATTTTCTTTAAATCCTTCACCACAAAGGACGGAGAGGCATGGGTGGCAGCCGCTAAATCGCCAATGGAACAATAGGTTTTCCCATGGATGACCTTTTGATACTGGGCAAATCGGGCGGCGCGTCGGCGACGTGAAAAGCCGTAACCAATCAGGACAGTGCAAGCAAGGCACAAAGCCAAAAATAATCCTGTTAAGAAAAACATCAGGGAACCCGGCACCACAAAACAGGCGATCAGCAATCCCAAAAAGATCAGTCCCATAGGAATTGCGCCTAAAAATCCCAGCACCACCCAGACGGTTCCCAAAGCATCGACAGGTGATTTGCGGCGTACAGGCGTATAAACCGGAGGCTGTTGTGCTTTGGGCCGATTGGATGCTTTATAATAGGGTCGATTGACCTTACTCCCATAAGCAGTATGAGACGGCTCCCAAGACGGACGGTTTGACCCTCTCCTCTGAGCATTCTCCGCCGAACGCTTGGCAGCATCCACAGCTGTTTTGGTAGTATTCTCAATGGTAGAATGGATAATTTTTCCTAAGTCTTCCACCTGACGGGAGCCTAATACTTTTTCCACCGTTCTACCAATTTGTTGTCCCAAGTCTTTGCCCATGTCGGAAAACGATTGGTTCATAAAGGGATTCCTCCAGACCCATATAAGCACTGATACATATAAGTTCATTATATCTTGTTTTCATGGGAAGTACAATATCCCCTTAAAATTTCTTATTATCCTCGTATGGCTCAAAGTTCTAAAATCCGACAAGCATTTACTTTAAAAGTAAAAAAGACATCTGCCCTTTTGTTGAAAAGCAGATGTCTTTTTGATACTAATTTATTTTTGTTTTTTCTCTTTGAGCTCAGCCTTTTTTTGCTTTACAACCTCAAGGCCTTTCTGCAGTAAATCGCGGAAAGAGAACAGTGCAATACCTAGGAAAATAACAAATACTGCAATGTTGGCGACCATTCCTTGGGTGAGATACACCACAAAGGCCACTATAAATAGCGCCGTTGTCCCCAAGAGCATTTTATAGTTGAGAGTAATTTTAACCTTTTTCCGCAATAGGACGATCCGGAAAATGATATTGACCAAGAACCCACATAAAAGCGAAATATTGGCCGCTTGAATTCCCATGAAGCCTACTAAAATATGAAACAGGCTGACGTTTACCACTGCCGCTGCTACTGTAGATGTAAAAATAGAACCGGTCTGTTTCTCGGCGCCAAAAATATCTCCTAAGAATACGCTATAGATACTTGCCACTGTGGCAAAAAGATACATGGGTACCAGAGTAAATGCATCCTGGTACTGGGGATTGATGAGAATCGGGAATGCCACATACACCACCGGCACTAACAGTACAAGGCCGAACATGAGAAAACGCAAATAGTAGTTGGACGCTAAAGAATAAAGTTTATCCTTATTTTCTTTCTCATTACCCATGGAATATACCATTTCCTGCCACGCCATGGAGAAACAGTTGGACACCAAACCTAAAACATAGGTAAACTTCGCTGCTATACTGTAAATACCATTGGCTTCCAGGCCCAATGTATTGGAAATACCGACGCGATTGTAGCTGGACAAAAACCAAAAACAGGCAGAGTTCAGAGACAATGGCAAGGAAAACCGGAGCATGCTTTTTACCATAGCCCAATCAAACAATTTAAAAGAGAAGTGTTTGATCAGCTTAACCTTAGTTTCCATGA
>CALCVR010000018.1 GCA_937905915.1 uncultured Eubacteriaceae bacterium | reverse complement strand
CCCATTTCGGCGAGTTGCCCCCCTGGATATATTTTTCGTACCACTCCATACAATAGTTGATCTTATTTTCAAAATCGGGGTATTCTTCTTTCAAAGAATACGTTTTTACACGGGTATTACTATGACTCGGTACAAAATGTTCAGGATGGTCATAGTCTTTGGGATCATCTAAGAAAGATACCACCAGCCGGAACTTATCAAGGCCAAGAAGGAATGTATATAACGCTGCTTGTAGTTTATAGTATTCGGGCGCTTCTAACTCATCATTACGGATCCAGTCTTCGGCCTTTTTGGTTGTTTTGATTTCGTACACAATATCATGTGTCCTACAATCCCACATCCCACCGAAAATGTTATTCTCCGGGAAATGGTCGTAATGTAATTGCTCTTTCGTTTTGCCAAACCATTGCTCTGGGCTTTTACAAACCCCCTTCCCAAAGTGACGGGTTTTATCGATCCATGCAATAATTTTAGGTTCAATGGTTTTGCCTGCTAAGGTGTACTTATTGTCCTCAAATGGTTTCTTATATACGCCGGTCATTTCACACCAGCATTCAAATGGCGTGCACCAAGGATTTAAACCTAAGATTGCTGCAAAACGGGTACCGGTGATCTTTTTAATGTGGCTTGATGGTGAAGGAAGGTGTACGTAATCGTTTTCTAATTGATACTTTTTCATTCCTCATCCTCCAACGCCTCACTGATGATATTCAGTAGTTCCTCTGCTTGTGCTTTTGTTAAATCCCCATTTTCATCCAAATAGGCATTGACCCCTTTCAAAACTTCTTTATTGCCGGCTTCTTCAAGCATCATCATTCCGTCAGCAATGGTTTCCATTTGCTCATTAGTAGCGGGCCCATTTTCTTTTGGCTGTTGTGTTAACACCTTTTTGGCTTCCTCGCGTTTTTCAGGAGGCGTATATTTAGGAGTTTCCGGTTCATCTTTTTCCGGATCATCGTCTTCAGCCACAAGAAAATTTGTAGCGAGGAAATATTTGAGGGCGCCGGTATACGCTTTATAAATCCCTTTGTCCCCAGAATCCGCTCCGGCGCCTGTGATCTGGAAGCATTCGCTTTCGCCGCTCTCGGGATCGATAAGTGTCATTTTCAAAGTGACTGTTGTGAGGTTCATTTTGTCGGATACAGGTCCAAGAAAATCATGGGACAGTTCTTCACATTTAAACAGCAAGCCGGCTTGCTGTAGCGCCTTTTGGAAATTCTGTTTGTATTGTTTTTCCGTAATGTACTTGTACGATTGATGACGGTTGAGCCCGTCCTTTTCCCAAGCAAATCCTGCCATAGCGTCGCGTAAGATTTCTAATTTTGCGTTGATACCTTTGGGGGATGTTTTGTTAGCGCGAGTTGCTGTTTTTGTTTCAGACATATCTATTTTCCGTCCTTTCGAAGGCGTAGTGCCTAAATAATCGTTGATTCGCTTATAAGCTAGATCGATATACCACTGGCGGTCCAGGTGGCGCCAAACAATAGATGCTATTTCAGATAATTCTCCGTTTGCAATCATGCAATGTGGCGGAAGATTGGCGATTTTATCCCGTCGTCCAGTGGATGTTTTCAGTTTGTATAAGGCGCCGGTCTTTTGGTCGGTGGAAGCAAATACACGGTTGACCATCTGTACTGGACGATCGTTGCCATGTGTGTACCATATGACACTGTCATAGGTATTGCCGGCTTTGGCGATAAGTTGAAATTCTATGATGTCCTGGGAGCCATAAATCGTATCTTCAGGCGGAATACCATCTAAAAAATAATTCACTAACGCTTTTGCCACAATAACCAAAGACCGATGTTTAAAAGTTCCACCATCATAGTCAGAGACGTATCCTCCTTTCACTTCTGTTTCACCATTTGACCGCATAATGTAGTTATTGACGTCCTTTTGAATTATTTTTTCAATGGGATCGATCCCCATGGAAAACCCCGTGCGTTGTTCCCATTCTCTGACAGCTGCTTTTACCATATCATCTTGTGATGGGTGATACTGTACGATTAGTCCGTCTGTGTTTGATTGGATGAGTTGAAATGAAGGGATAACTTCCAGTTTTTCTAAAAGATCAATAAGGTACAGTTGCCCCGAAATACAGACAGCGTTGCATTGATGCGGGTCATAGAGGGGATTGTATTTGTTTTTAGTGGCGCCGTAAGTACTATTGAGAATGAGTTTTAGAGCATTTGCAGTGGCTTTGTCCCCAGCTTTTTTGGCTGCTACTCGTTCCTTAAATACTTCAGTATAACGGTTAGGGTCAGGCACATTTCGGGACAAATATCCGTTTTGGATCATCAAAGATGGGTAATAACTGGTCACGTCAATATGCATAATTACCGTATCATTGTTGCTTTCGACGATACAATGTTCTGCCGCTCCGTGAATTCCACCCCAACCAAGGGTATGAGGGATCCCGGCAATAGTTATTTCCAGTTTCTTCTTGTAGTCTATTTCCTGATAGAAATCGAGGGCTTGTGTGTATTTTTTAATACACAAGTTTTCTGGAAAGTCGTATTCAAATTCGTCGTCCCGTGATTGTGCGCGTGCTTGTAAGTACATACCGGTAAGTTTAGGATTGGTCATGCGCAAAGCTTGAAAAGGGTGCAGACCTCCTAATTGTCCGACTGCTACTTTATTGTGCAGATAGGTCATGCGCTCTTGCAACAGCCGGCAGGTAGCGGTAACGTCGTGGGCGCAGTACTGTTTAACCTCTTCCATCTCTTTGATGGTTAGAGGGCGGTCAATGTCAAATGGGACAGAACTTTCTTCGATGCTCATGCCTAGGTTGCCCTCTACTTCTTTTAACCTAAGGAACACGCCCATTCCTAAGTCATCCATTAGGTCAAACTGTACGGGATCTAGGTTGGGAAGGCCCTGTAATAATGGAGAATCCCAGCCTTGGTTCCCAGTCAAAATAAAGTCGTTGACCTGTTTTACCATTTCGGGATTACTGCCGTAATAATAAATGGCTTTGAGTACCCATTGGTCATAATGTTTGTTGTTGTATCCACAAAGAAGAGGTATGGACTGTATCCTACGACGCAGGTCAGTTAAATTATCGATGGTATAATACTCCGGTTGTCCAGTGGGGGGCTGCATAACAACCAGCCAGTCCTGTGAGAATACTTCGATGTCATACACCACAACATCGTCAAGCCAGCTCCCCATGTTGCACCTCCTGTAGATATCCAAAAAACTCTCGGTCGTTAAAATCCCGATGACGCTCTAAAGCATCCCACATTTTCTTTTCTACGGTACCCTTGGTTTCTAACAAAATATAGCTACAAGAGCTAACTTGGCCTGGCCGATGGATACGGTCGCATGCTTGTTCAAATGTCTGGCTTGAATCGGTTGGCTCGTAAAACAAAATAGTGTCTGCTGCAAAAAGGTCGATGCCCGCGCAAGCGGTCTGGTATTGGCAGACAATAACTTGGATGTTGCTGTCTCTTTGAAACTGCCTCCAAACCGTTTTATCCCGTTGAGCCCCGTCTAATACCACATATTCCAGATCCCTTTGTTGGAGTACTTTACAGATATCTTGGATCGATTGCTTGAAATGAGCAAATACGACCAGCTTTTTGTTCCAGTTTTCTAGAAATTCCATCAACAGGGCGGGCTTCTTACATTTGATACGATGTACCGTTCCTTTCTCATCTGTAATAAAACCACTGCAAAGTTGGCGTAACTTGAGGTTGCGTGTAAGCGGGTTGGTTGCTTCAATGTCCAATTCGGCAATATAGTTTTTGACCATTTCTTTGTAGAGCTTTTTTTCAGCCTGTTCTACCGACCAGCGTTCTGGGGGCAACTTGTCTGGCAAATCTAAACAATCTATCTTTTTTACTCTATAAGCATGGGTAAAAACCTTTTCCTGTAGTTCGTCTGTATGTAGATAGCGATAGGGTTTCCAGAATTGGTTCAAGATGCAGTACCGGTCCTCGAATATTTTATATCGCTCTCCAAAGATTGAGGGATCCATGAACCGGTATTGTGCCCATATCTCTTCCCAGTGGCTATTGCCCACTGGGGTGCCAGTTAAAATATACCGGTAGGTTGACAAATTACCCAGTTCAATACATGCTTTTGCCCGATTGGAAGTCCGATGTTTAATATAATGGCTTTCATCTAGGACTACGCATCCCCACGGATGGAAGTATTCGGGATGCGCCCACTGTTTTCCTTTTTTGACGCTAAGGTAACTGTAGCTGACTACGGTTACACACCGTTGCAATAACCTGCGGGGTACAACTTTAAATTTTTCCATATCCCGTACCCAACTGCCGGCCACCGCTTTGGGGCACACAATTAAAGCATTTTGAATGGCACCGGTAGTCAATAACGTACAGATATGTAATAGAACTGGTAAAGTTTTCCCTGTCCCTTGTTCAGCAAATAATGCGTAGTGTGGGTGTTCTTGTAGCTGCTGTAATTCCTCCATTTGGTGGGAATAGAGCGTAATTCCGGATTTCAGCATTTTTTAATTACCAATCGTTCCATAGCAAAATCAAACGCCTCCCCAACTACTTCTCCGATTTGCTTCCCGGTTTCTTCAGCAACTGCAACAGCTTTTAGGTATCTTTCTGCTGATAATCGCACAACCCCAGACGCATTGACCTTTTTAGATTGGATGGTTAAAATGAATGGGTCTGTGTATCGGCTACCACCCATTTAACACACCTTACCTTTCGTTTGATAAGTAATGGTGCTTTGCAACAGAGACAATTTATTTTTTGGTAATTTAACAAACAGATCGGCATCCATAATGAGATACCCTGATCCCCAAGTAACGTATACAACTCCATTAGGAACTAAATTAGGTGCTTGGTTGATGTCAAAAACTTTCTCATTGTTATCTATGTGATACCGGTTATGTTTTAGGCACCATTCTTCTGCGCGTATCCGTTGTAACCGTGCTATTTCTAGTTCCATTTCTGCTCTGATGTTGTCAGGTAACATTGACATTTTCCTCCCTTTGAGTTATATTTAACTTAAGTTGTTATTTTCTTTGCCGCTCGTCGATGTGCCAGCATCGCGGGCGGCTTCTTTTTTGCGCATTATGCTACCTCCTTGTATGTGGGCAACTCATCGCAATCACCCATAGCAACACGATGGAATCGGTT
>CALCVR010000017.1 GCA_937905915.1 uncultured Eubacteriaceae bacterium | reverse complement strand
CCTGCCTTTGCACAGCTTAACAGTTTTTTTCGTGTAAACCTGGCGGTGGATTCTTGGAAAAAAGTGCGGTATCCATACCGCTCATAGTAGCGATAAAGGGATGTTTCTCCCGGCCGCAGCACCAAAGCGGACAGCCCTTCCTCCCTGGCAAAGCTTTTGGCATAGTTTAGAAGGTTCCCCATATATCCTTTGTTCTGTTTCCTGGGATGGGTAGCGGCGGCGTAGATGTATCCCGCCGGGTGCGGCTCTCCATCTAAATTAATGGTGCAGGGAAGCACATAGAGCACCGACACCGGTTTGTCCTTTTCGTACGCCACCAAGGTTCTATTAGTAGAAAAACGATGCTCAAAAAAGAAATCAATATAGGAATCCGGGTCGCCAAAGGCCGATTTCCAAATTTGCTTTAGAGCGGGGATGTCCTCTCCCCTGGGACGGGCCATCATAAGGTATCACCAAACAGGACATATCCACGTTCCACCAGCATGGCCGGTTGATAGGACATCTTGGACTTACGCAGGCCGGGAATGTCCATGTCCTCTTCCCGGTTGATATACCGGTATCCGCTGAGACGCCTAGCGGCAAACTCCCGGTTGATTATGGGATAAGCCCCCTGGATATGAGAAAATGCTTTTTCAAAGTGCAGTACAAAACAGTCGCGGGTCAGCTCTTCCCCTATGGTGAAGGCCACCACTTGGCCTCCTGCCCGGATAAGGCCTCCTTGAAATCCCAGTTCTTCAAAGTGATCGAAGCTGTCGTACAGGGCATATTTTTCATCTTCAAGGCCCTGCTTTTCCTGATTTTCCTCCAGCCACTTTGTGAACATCTCCCGGCATTGTTCCAGATTATCTTTTGTGATATCCTCATAGGTCCAATCGGGATTGTTGGTTTCAAAACGGGAGATATGATTCCGTTTACCGTGATATTTGCGGCCCTTAAGCTCAATAAGGTCGCTGGATCGATAGACGTAATCGGCGGCGTAACGGAGGGGTTCATAGGTAAACGAATCGCCGTACTGACTTTTGAGCAATTCAGCCATTTCCGGCGTCACCGAGTAAAGACGCAATGGAATGCCGTTTTTCTTGGCGTCCTCTCGGTAAAGTTCAATGGCCTCCCTCCAATCGCCTGTGCCGGCGGGGAAGAGATAGGCTCCGCCGCGCAAATTGCTCTTTGCTAGAAAAAGATCTTTGTGACGCGCAATGCCCTTTTGAAGCAGACGGCGCCAAATATAGTTGAGACCAAAGCTGTATTCTGAATTGTTGTATTCCGAGTATTGAAGCAGCTCCCGTACCCATTCTTTATCTTCCAAACGCGGTTCGCGAAATTCGATCATAGAGTCGTGAATGCCTCCTAAAGTTGTTTCCATATTTCCTGGGTGATGGTGTCCATAGGTAAAATCTCATTCCCACAGGTACATGGGATCACCACCCAGTTTAATTTTTCGGCCGTATACAGGGCGCATTCCCGGCACTGCCTTAGATAACGGCTGTCCCGCTCGTGCACATCCTTTTTGGACGAATCCCCTCCATACCGGCTGAGAAGCAGGTTCTGGGAAATGTCCAAAGGCATATCCAAGAAAATCACCCGGTCCGGACGGGGAAGTCCTAATTTTTCATATTCGTAATCCAAAAGCCAAGTGAGGAACCCTTCCCACTGCTTAGAAGGCAGCTTGGCCATCTGATAAATCAGGTTAGACGTGGTATATCGTGCCGATAAAATCCACGTACCAGCCTCATAATCCTTTTTCCAGTGGCGGACAAAGCTAGCGTATCGATCCACAGCGTAAAAACTGGAAGCTGCATAGGCATTGACATCATCGGCAGTCCCCCCCAGCTCTCCATCCAAGTACATACGGACCAGCGATGACGACGGCTCTTGATAATCGGGGAAAGAGATGCCCCGCACCTTCTTCCCTTCCTGCTGGAACCGTTTCAGGATTCGTGCAAACTGGGTGGATTTTCCGCTGCCATCCAGCCCTTCCAGCACCATTAAACGCTTCATTTTCCCTCTCCTAAACCGGCAAAGCGTTCCTTTACTTCCTTTGTCCTGCCGCAGGACATCTTTCCCTCCGGGCAAGCGCCTCTTAAGCATCCAGGCCCCGCTGTGGCAAATAAGTGGGGAGCCACCTCTTTAACCAACTTAAGCATCTGCCACGCTACCTCTCGGATCTCCCATTGGGCCCGATTGCAGCACCGCAGGGAAAAGAAGTTTAATAAACTCCTGGCATTCATCGTAACCATCATTTTAGTGGTACAGGCGTTGGGCAGTACAAACCGTGCATCCTCAATGGCCTTTTTGTGGGCCGCCTTCTCTGGCATGTCCTTTTGATACCGA
>CALCVR010000016.1 GCA_937905915.1 uncultured Eubacteriaceae bacterium | reverse complement strand
AAGTATTGATCTGATTTATCCAGCTTAATGCAATGTATGCCCCGTCTGATCTTAGTCAGGCGGGGCTTTTTGCGACGAGTCGCCGCAGCCGCTTCGCGGGGACATATGGGAGAGCACCTGTACTCATGAGGCGCGCGGGATTTTACCTCGTCTGAAATTTTTACCAAGGAAAAAGATCGCGGGTATGAAGGGAAAAGCAATCACAAAAACCTCCCCATGACGTGGCAGCAGGCACTGCCTGCCCGCAAAAATTTCCTTGACTTTCGTGGAAACGGCTTGTATAGTGTGGTATACTAAGAAAATCAGCGGGGAATGTCAAAGATATCAAAACCGCTGGATGCTTTACCGATGGAATCAAACAGACCGATTGATAAAAGCAAAAGAATCGGTTGGATAAGAGGAGAGTTTTTTGATGACAAATCAGAATATTCAAACCAATATTCCAGGGTGTACGCTTCGCTTTGCCCATGAGCAAGACAATGCATTGGTTTTTTCCTTCATCCGAAAGATCGCGGAATACGAAAAGATGAGTAACGATGTGGTCACAACCGAAGAAATGTTGTATGATTCGCTGTTTGTGCGCCGGGCAGCGCAAGTAGTGCTGGCGGAGTACGAAGGGAAACCAGTGGGATTCGCTTTGTTTTTTCATAATTTTTCCACTTTTACAGGCCGTCAAGGGCTATACCTGGAAGATGTATTCGTAGATCCTGGCATGCGAGGTAAAGGTATTGGCAAAGTGCTGCTTACCTTCCTTGCGCGGGTAGCGGTGGAACGGGGCTGCGGCCGGATGGAATGGGCCTGCCTCAATTGGAACAAACCGTCTATTGCGTTTTATGAGAAGCTAGGTGCAAAGGCCATGAGCGATTGGAGCGTCTACCGTCTGGAAGGGGAAACGTTGCAAAAGGCAGCGGGGCTGTTTACCTCCCAATAAGGGGAGGACGTCCAATGGACAAAAAGAAAAGCATACTGGGATGAGAGAGGATCACAATGGTAGTGTTAAGTGCCTCCAAGCTACAAAAGAGCTTTGGAGCCGACTTGTTATTTGACAATGTATCATTTCACGTCGAGCAGCGGGACCACATCGGGCTGGTGGGAGCCAACGGGGCGGGAAAGACCACCCTGTTCCAGCTGATCACCGGTCAAATGGAAGCCGACAGCGGGGAAGTGCATCGCAGCCGGGACGCATTGGTGGGATATCTGCAGCAGCACGCCTGCAACGACGCCCATCGGACCGTTCTGGAGGAGGCGTTGTCCTGTTTTGACGAACTGCTTTTATTAGAAGAACAATTAAATGAAGTCACCAGACAGTTAGATAAAACGACTAATCCAGAGCTGATTGAGATGCAGCACCGGCTGAGGGAACAGTTTGAAGCCCAGGGGGGCCTGACTTTCCGCAGCCGGACCCATGCGGCATTGTTGGGACTGGGCTTTGAGGAACGGGACTTGGACCGTCCCATGTCTACTCTAAGCGGTGGACAGAAGTCCAAAGTAGGCCTGGCGCGTCTGTTGGTCAGCGGGGCCAATTTCCTGCTGTTGGACGAGCCTACCAACCACCTGGATATTGCCTCTGTGGAATGGCTGGAACAGTACCTCCAAGATTTCAATGGGGCTTTTCTGGTTATCTCCCACGACCGTTATTTCCTAGATAAAGTTACCCGCCGCACTTTTGAACTGGAGCACGGACGCTTGGCCACTTTTGAAGGAGGTTATTCCCGGTACCTAGAGCATAAAGAGGAGCAGCGGGAGATCCAGCGTCGGCATTACGAGACTCAGATGCGGGAGA
>CALCVR010000015.1 GCA_937905915.1 uncultured Eubacteriaceae bacterium | reverse complement strand
CGATAAAACCGCTACCGCCATCGAAGTGGAATACAGCGGCGCTAGCAGCGGCAAAAACGATTATCTGGAAATCCGTGAAGGTTCCAGAGGCGGCAAGATCCTGGCTACCGTTCCTGTCCCGGCCACCGGTTCCTTCGATAAGTACCAGACTACTCTGGCCGGCTTGAATGTAGATCTCACAGGGGTTCATGACATCTGCATTGACTTCCGCTGCAGCCGCAATGTAAAATCCATCCGCTTCGTAGAGACAGTGAATAAGACCAGCCTTGACGCCGCTATTGCTGAGGCTGAAAAGGTAGACCGCACCAATGCTACGGAAGATACCCTCGCTGTTCTGGATGAGAAATTAGCGGCTGCTAGGGCTGTATCCACCGATGAAAAAGCCACTGCCAGCCAGATCATCAACGCCACCAATGAACTGAAAGACGCCATCAGCGGCCTCATTTATTCCAAATCGGCTTATGAGCGCCTGGAAGCTGAAAAATGTGATTCCTTTACCCAATCTGGCGACGGCATTAAGTTTGAAGGCGAACACATCGGCGGCATCAACGCAGGCGACTGGGTTGCTTACGACGCCGTTCAATTTGGCGACGGCGCCGGCAAAGTGGAGGTCTGCTACGCTGGTAAAAATTCAGCTGATGATTCCCGCATCGAAGTCCGCGCCGACTCCCCGGATGGAAAATTGCTCACTACTATTTCAATTCCGAAAACAGGCTCCGACTGGAACAACTATGTGGTTGCCACAGCCGATCTTTCCTACATCCCGATGGATACCCAGAAAATCTACTTTGTAATCAAAAGTAGTTCCAGCGATATCTGCAACATCGACTACTTCGGCTTTACTCCTCTCTCCGATAAGACCGCTTTGAACAATTCCATCGCCAAAGCGCAGTCCATCGATCTTTCTGATTTCGATGATGCGTCGGCCGCTAAAGTTTCGGCCGCTCTGGTTGCCGCTTTGGCTGTACAGTCCCATGAGTTTGCTGCCATGAAGGACGTGGCTCTGGCCAACAACAACCTTTTGGATGCCATCGACAGCCTCGAGATTGTGCGCTCGGCTTACGAGCAAATTGAAGCCGAATCCTATGAAATGGACTTTGGCATGGTCAACGATGGAACCAACATCGGCGACGTCAACCCGGGCGAATGGGTCGGCTATAAGCACATCGACTTTGGCGATGTGGGCGCTGATACCTTTACCATGTTCTTCTCGGCTGAAAAGGGCGGAAGCGGCGTCCGCAAAGTGGATCTGTGGATCGATGGTTATACCCCCTCCACCGGCACTAAGATCGGTACCGCTACCGTAAATCAGACAGGCACTTGGGCTGATTATGTGGAAGTAACAGTGGATCTCAACCAGGTTGTCACCGGCACCCATAGCTTCTACATGACCTTTATGTCCGATTACACCCATGTGGTTAATGTGGACTGGTTCAAGTTTGGCGAAGCTCAGCCTGCCGATCTTCCTACCGAAGAAAACATCCGGGCTCTGAAGGATATCCTCGACGAAGCCGCCGCTTTGAATGCTGACGACTATACTGCCGATTCCTTTGCAGATCTTACTTCCGCCGTGGAAGCTGGTAAAGCTCTACAGGAGAATCCTGAGGCCACCAATACCCAGTATGTGGAGGCCATCAATGCCATCCGTACTGCTATTGACAACCTTGTCCCCGTCCAGGTGGGCGACGATGCAGTTCATTCCGCTTCCTCTGATAAGACTGCATACGGCCTCAATGAGACCATCACTCTCACTATCAAGACCGATAAAGATGTCAATCGTCTAGCCTTGGCCAACGAAAGCGGACGTTACCTGGGTATTTCCAAGTTGAGTTCTTCCTTCGACGGACAGTCGGATGAAAAAATCTGGACGGTTCAGACCTCCCTGGGCACCCTTGGTAAAGGACGTACCTTCTCCATTATGACTTCTAAGCCAGGCCAGTCCCTAGTGAAATCCGATGTTGAAGTGAGTGTGGACATTGTGGCTCCTGAAACCAATGCTCGCGTACTTTCTGTTGCCAGCGTTGCGCAGGCCAAAGTCAATGAGGAATTTGTGGTAGAAGTCGAAACCACAAAGGATGTTGATTCTTTGGTCATTGCCAATGAGAGAGGCAATGCCATTACCCAATTGGATCACCAATACACTGTCAATGGAGACATCAAAACCTGGAAAATCACCATCTCGGTGGGATCCACTGGTTATCGCATCTTTAGTGTCAAGGCAAAAGATGCTTACGGCCAGTACGGTGAAGATGACAACATGACTTTGCCCATCACCATCACCAAATAAAAATTGATTCTTCGGAATCGAAAATATCCCCCTAGTTTTTCTAGGGGGATATTTTTTATAGCTTGCGCAACAGAGCTTATAAAGCGATGCAGCAAACAAGAAGCCGTCTAATCCGATTGTTTCGGATTAGACGGCTTCTCTTTATTTCTCTTATTGATGCTGATGAAGATGCAATTGATCCAGCTTTTTCTCTTTGTTGGTAGCAATGATATCATGATTTTTGTTATCTGCAAATTTGTCAAAGCCTCGACGAACTTCCGCTGGTTCCTTAATGGATGCTGGTCCAGCAATACAGCCGCCTACACAACCCATTCCTTCAATAAAGTCCTCACTCAGACGTCCAGCCTTCAGCATCCGTAGGGTTTTCATGCACTCCTGGATGCCATTGCAGCGTACCACGTTGAGTTCCGGGGTTTCTCCTAGTTCATCAATGGCACGAAGCACTGCAGCCGCCACACCTCCGGATTTTGCAAATCCTTTGCCATAACTGGTGGCATCCTCTTCTGCGGAAACCTCCATTTCGGCAGGATTAATCTGTTTGGTCTGGAACATGGCCAGCAATTCCTCAAAGGTTAAGACATACTGGATCTGGTCGATATAATGGCTGAGCACATCGGATTTCTTCGTGATACACGGACCGATAAACACAACAATTCCGTCTGGATCCAGTGATTTCACATATTGGGCAGCGGCCACCATAGGCGGTACCGTAGTGGACACATAAGGCTTCAAGTCCGGGAAATGCTGCTCGATCAGGTTGACAAAGGAGGGACAGCAGGAAGAAGTCATCTTCTCGCCTTTTTCGTAGCGTTCCAGCAGCTCCTGGGACTCATTGTAGGCCACGGCGTCGGCGCCTAAAGCCACTTCATATACATCGTCAAATCCCAGCAATTTGGTAGCGGCCATAATCTTACTCAAAGAGATATCCTGCCCGAACTGTCCTTCTACAGCTGGAGCTACAATGGCGTAGACGTGGACGCTGGGATCCAGGATTTCTTTGATAACATTGGTTACCATGGATAGATCAGAGATAGCTCCAAAGGGACATCCTACCACACAGGCGCCGCAATTGATGCACTTCTTCTTGTCGATGATGGCGATGTCGTTTTCATCAATGGATATGGCGTTGACCGGACAAGCCCGCTTGCAGGGACGCTCCATATCCACAATGGCATGATAAGGACATGCCTCGTAGCATTTGCCACATTTTTTGCACTTTTTGGGATCGATAACCGCACCTTTCGGCGTCTTATAAATAGCTCCGAAACGGCAGGCCTTAATACATTTCTGCGCCAAGCAGGACTGGCAGTTATCGGTGACCGTATACCGGGCAATGGGGCAGCCCTCACAGGCACAAGGAATTACATGCACAACTTGGGAAGGGTCCAGGTCGGTGTACACCGAATCAGCCGGCAATTTACCCATGGCCAGCCGGACGCGCTGACGGATAATCTCCCTCTCACGATACACGCAGCAACGGAATCGGGGAGTAATGCCCTTGATAATCTCAAAGGGAATCTGGTCTACATGCTCCTCCAGCGTCCCCTCATACGCGTATTCACACACCTTTTTCAGTACTTCATTTTTAATTTGAATGATATCTGTGATCTCGTCCACGAGGATCCCTCCTAAGTTACGATAAATCAATAAAATTTGCGGGTGACAATTTTACCAGCCCGTTGCATCAGGCCGTACAAGTCGTCTAAAATGCGCAGCTTGATGCTCAAGTCCTCTGGCAGATTGGGGTTTTGATGGGCGGGGTTAATGGCGGTCCCGATAAAGAGATGCAAATGAGTACACTCTTCCAACAGAATCTTAGCGATCATGGCGGCGCCGTGATTTTCGTCAATCTGATCCAACACCCCGCGATCGGTTGGATTATCCAGAAACGCCTTGACGATCTCCGCCGTCCTGCGCAGGGTCAGCACTCCTTCCGTTACCAGGTCAATACCCTCCACAGTGGCGATGGGCGGTACGTCGGGATTGGTATAATCCAACTGCGTGACAATTTCCCGGTCTAGAACTCTACACAGCAGATTGGCACTGGAACCGCCGCATACGATCTTTTTTCCTTCAGGGGCCATAAAATCTACTACCAGCCGGTCATCGTCCGCTTTATTTTTGGGCGGGCCGGAGAAGAGACTAACCTCCTGTTCAGGGATGATTCGAACCGTTGCCACAGTAGTGTCGTCTCCAGGACAGTGCTCATAAAGATCGTCGCAGGCTTCGCACAACAGCGTGGTCAGACGGGCCGGTGTTTTTTCAGTATCCACAGGGGAAGCCATGTAGCCCGAGACATTGTCCCAGTCCCATCCGAGATTGAGCAGGCCGCCGATGCCGGCATAGATGACGCCGTCGCTGAGCAATGCCAATACATCGTCCACCTGCACTTTAAAACGCACTTCTCGGATATTCTTTCCGGCAATCATGCGTTCCTGGTAATCCAAAGGCATGACCTGTCCGTCCCGGATAAAAATACAGCTGGGGCTATCGAATTCCACCAGATAGGCTTCGTGGGTGGCATACTCGATTTGCAGGATGGAAAAGGTGGAATAAGCCATTTTACGCACCTGGCAAACCGGCAGGGTATGGACAATAGTATCCACTGTGTCCTCCAAAGTGGCGCCGTTGCTGATCATGGTAGAGATGATCTTGGAGGTAAGGGTGGAAAGAATATTAGCCTTAACGCCGCTGCCTAAGCCGTCTGACAAGACGACTAAGGCACGATCCTTTGTTCTTAAAATTTCAACGCGGTCGCCGCACAGCTCTTCGGTGAATTTATTTAAGCTTTTATAAGAAGCATCAATGTAAATTCGATCACTCATTGTCGTTTTCATCCTCAATTAATCTCTTTAGATTGTTGAGGGTCACCTTGGTTTCAGCGGTGGTTTCACCCAGGAGGCTGGCGATTTCCTGCGCTACCACCATCTGTTTATCGATAACCTTCTGCGCCATTTCCACCGAATGGAGCTTTCTTTGGTAGGCCTTTTCCGACTTTTTCTCTTCCTTGGTGATATCCTGGAAGATACCGATGGCTAAATTCTGATCCTGGACATACACAATGGTTTGTTCGGTAGAGATCCCCAAATCGTCATACCGTACCTTTTTATTGTAAATGCTTTGCTTGGTGCGGATGACCTCCTCAAAGTCGCTGGGATCAATAAAATCAAAGAGATACTGCTGGAGAGCTTCAGAACGGCTTACTTGAAACAGTTCCTGGGCCGCCAGGTTAAATTCCTTGATCTTCATGGTTTCATCTACAGCGATGATATAGTTGGGTGTGGCGCTCAACGTAACATTGGCTAAGGTTTGAGAAATATCGTACATATAGGGCATGCACATATAAAGCTGGGCCTTCCCTTGGTAGACGGCAATGGCCTTATCTTTACAGGTGGGATAGCCGCAGCTGCCGCAGTTGAGTTCCTGTTCCTCAGTAGGTTTGCCGATCTGGGCCAGGATGCTACGGATGGTATCGTGGCCGGGGATCTCGCTTTTCACGGCCTCAGGGGTAAAGGTCCTGTAAATGGACTCAGGAACCTGAGTGTCCAATTCAGCTGTGGCCTTACCAGCGTACTGCTGTACCTGAAGACGGCCGCTGTGCACCTTTTTATGATGGGTGGGCATCATGGGGCCGTTGATGCAGGCGTCGTTGCAGGCGTTCACTTCAATGAAACAGTCGTGGATCTGCCCCGACTGGATTTCTCCCAATAGATCCTTGACATTTTTCAATCCGCTGACGCTTAGATAATCATACCGGTCATTTTTAGGGGCAGTCCTCTGCAAATCTCGAAGAATACCTTCCTGAACCGGGTAAATACGGGAATAGTTGGAATGACGGTCAAAGGGCTCTGGCTCCTGTGACTCTAGAAATATCCCCTCTTGTTCCATCCATTCGTTGACCTGGCCAAAGGTGAGAGCGCCGTCCACATCGGGGCTCTTATCGCTTTCGTCCAGCTTAGACACGCAGGGACCCACAAAGATCACCTTGGTATCCGGCCCATAATGCTTCTTGATGAGCTGGCCATGGGCCACCATAGGCGATACTGCTGGCGCTAACACATGGGTCAAATTGGGAAAATATTTGGTCACATATAGGTTTACAGTAGGGCAACAGGTGGTCAGGATGACATCCCGCTTCTGCTCCTCCACCATTTTGCGATAGGCAAGCGTCACATAATAGGCGCCGATGCTGGTTTCCTCCACATAATCAAATCCCAGGCGTTTCAAGGCAGCAACCACCTTACCCTGGTTTTCCAGACCGTAGGCTGCAATAAAAGACGGCGCCAAACTGACCACTGTGGTACAATTTGGATCCTTGGCCATGCGCTTGATGCGATCGACGTCGTTGACTAAAATTTTTGCCTTTTGCTCGCAGGCCACAATGCAATGGCCGCACAGCACACATTGTTGCTCAATGACTTCTACTTTGTTGTTTTGATACTTTAAGGACTTTACCAAGCAGCCCTTTAGGCAGCGATAACAGTTTTTACAATTGGCCTCTTTTACATCAATCAGGCCCATAGTTGTTTCCTCCCTTAACTGCTTCTCACAGCAAAAAACACGCCTTAGGCGCGCATCCATTGCCGCCTTTTCTAGTTAGATTTTGGTTAGGACTGTGTTTTCAAAAAATTCGTCCACACCCTCCGGCTTCAGATTATAAACCTGATCCTCAATCTTCACAGCAATGCCGTCGTTGGCGCACTGGCCCATGCAGAACGAGCCCTTCAAAGTCAATTTCTGCTCCAAGCCTTTTTCTTTAATGAGCTCATCCAGCCTCTGGATAACCAGACGAGATCCTTTCAGATGACAAGAACTTCCGATACAAACGAGAATGTCCATGGTGAGAACCTCCTATTTTCAAACCAATTTTTTGCGCAAAGGAAGACGTTAATTTGATTATAAAGGTCGGGTCGAACTTTGTCAATTGTCACCGCAGAATTTATGATGTAATAGGAATTAAACGGGTTATTTTGTGAAAAATAGGCAGATTACACTTTATCTTGCTGGTTGGATAAAGCATAAACAACCAAATATCTCCAAGTTCAGTCCTAGAAAACTTGCTGTCCTTTCCCCTCTGTAAGCCCATCCCTTTTGGATGTTATGTTCTGGCTGGACAGCCTTTTTCCGTTGGCTACATTGACGGCCAGTCCTTTTCAGGGTATCATAGAACAATATCCAATAAGGGAAGTTGAAACGGAGGGATTTCCATGGAAGAACTCAAACCAAAGCGGGTATCGGATTCCAAAACCGAACAGATCCAAATCATCATGCCCCAGCACATCAACGGATACGATCGTCTGTTTGGCGGCCAGTTGGTGGAATGGATCGATGTGGTGGCCTGTGTGGCGGCCCGTCGTCATTCAGGACGCAATGTGACTACCTTGTCCATCGATTACCTGCACTTTAAAGCACCTGCCCACGCCAATGAGACGGTGGTACTCATCGCCCGGGTGACTTATGTGGGCCGGACCTCCATGGAAGTCCGGGTGGATACCTTTGTAGAGTCCCTCGACGGGCAACGCAAATCGGTCAATAAGGCGTATTTGACCATTGTGGCTCTGGATGAGCATGAACAGCCTGTGCCTGTCCCTCCCCTGATCCTGGAGACCGACGAGCAAAAAGCCGAATGGGAAGCCGGAAAGCGGCGTCGGGAACAGCGTAAAAAGTACAAGCCTGAATAAACGACAGCTCCGGCATAAAAAGAAAAGAAGAGGTGTTGGCGGCCTAGTCCCCACATCTCTTCTTTTTCTATTTTGCCAGAGAAAGTCCCCCCGCTGAGGATTTTTCACAGTGGGCGACTTTCTTAGTATATTGTTTTTGGGGGTTGTTGGTTTGGGAGATTTATTTGCCGTAATAGGCTTTGAGATACATTTCCTTGATCTCGCTCATCAGAGGATACCGGGGATTGGCGCCGGTGCATTGGTCGTCAAAGGCCTTTTCCACCATGTCATCCAGGGTGTCTAGGAAGTACTGTTCATCCACACCGTAGTCCTTGATGGTCTTTTTAATGCCTACCTTCGCTTTAAGCTCCTCAATGGCTTTGAGGAAGTTTTCAAACTTCTCCTCCTTGGTGCTGCCTTGAATGCCCAGGAATTCAGCGCATTCCACATAGCGGTCCAGGGTATGGGGGTATTTGTATTGGGGGAAGGTGCCCATCTTACGCGGGGTCTCGGCGGCATTGAACCGCATGACGCCGGTGATGAGCAGAGCATTGGCCACGCCGTGAGCCAGGTGATGGAAGGCGCCTAATTTATGGGCCATGGAGTGGCATACGCCAAGGAATGCATTGGCAAAGGCCATACCCGCCATAGTGGAGGCTTCGGCCATCTTTTCCCGGGCTTCAGGATCGTTTGCCCCGTTTTCATAGGCCCTGGGCAAATAGGTAAAGATGCTTTTCATGGCCTGGAGGGCAAGGCCGTCGGTATAACCGGTGGCCATCATGGAGGCATAAGCCTCCAAAGCATGGGTCAAGGCATCGATGCCCGAGGCCGAAGTCAGGCCCTTGGGGGCGTTCATCATGAGATCGGCGTCTACGATAGCCATCTTGGGCAGCAATTCATAGTCGGCCAGAGGATACTTGACGCCGGTCTGTTCGTCGGTGATGACGGCAAAGGGAGTGACCTCCGAACCGGTGCCGGCCGAGGTGGGGACAGCCACAAAATAGGCTTTTTCACCCATCTTGGGGAAGGTATAGACCCTCTTGCGGATGTCCATAAAGCGCATGGCCATATCCATGAAATCCACTTCCGGATGCTCATACAATACCCACATGATCTTAGCGGCATCCATGGCCGATCCGCCGCCTACCGCGATGATGACGTCGGGTTCAAAATCCCGCATGGCTTCAGCACCCTGCTTGGCGCAGGCCAAAGTGGGATCAGGTTCCACATCAAAGAAGATGGTGTGAGTGATCCCCATCTCGTCCAGCTTATCGGTGATGGGTTTTACATAGCCGTTCTTATAGAGGAAGGTATCGGTCACCACAAAGGCCTTCTTTTTGCCCATGACGGTCTTCAGCTCGTCCAAAGCCACCGGCAGGCAGCCCTTCTTGAAGTATACCTTTTCCGGCGCTCTGAACCAAAGCATATTCTCTCTCCTCTCGGCCACCGTCTTAATGTTGAGCAGATGCTTCACCCCTACGTTTTCCGACACCGAGTTGCCGCCCCAGGAACCGCAGCCCAATGTCAGCGAAGGAGCTAATTTGAAGTTGTAAAGGTCACCGATGCCGCCCTGGGAGGAAGGGGTATTGATGAGGATACGGCCGGTTTTCATGGCCTCGGAAAACTTCTGAATCTTATCCTTTTGGGTCACTGTATCAATGTACAGCGAAGAGGTATGTCCATAACCGCCGTCGGCCACCAAGCACTCGGCCTTGGCGACAGCGTCGTCAAAATCTTTTGCCCGGTACATAGCCAGTACCGGCGACAATTTCTCGTGAGCGAATTCCTCTTCCAAGTCCACCCTTTCCACTAGCCCAATGAGGATCTTGGTATCCTCCGGTACGAAGATGCCGGCCAGCTGGGCAATGCGATGAGCCGATTGTCCCACTATCTTGGCATTTAAGGATCCGTTGATGAGGATGGTTTTGCGTACCTTCTCGGTGTCCTCGGGATTTAATACATAACAACCCCGCTTTACAAATTCAGCTTTGGCCTGCTCATAGATAGCGTCCACTAAAATAACCGATTGTTCAGAGGCGCAAATCATGCCGTTGTCAAAGGTCTTGGAATGGATGATGGAGTTGACGGCCATGGTG
>CALCVR010000014.1 GCA_937905915.1 uncultured Eubacteriaceae bacterium | reverse complement strand
GGTTGCACAGGTTTTTATAGCATGGTATCAATAGTAGTAATCGTTCAGATAACGATCCAAAGAGTCCTGATAATGATAGGGGGAGTTGTTATCCAGGGCATCCTGAGCCATAGAAAATACGCCCATAGCCCCAAAGACAAAACCAACGATCGTCAACACAATGGTCAAAGCATAAGATACAATCCAGCCGATCAAAAGGCCCTTTGCTCGTCTGGAACGGATAGGAGCGTCCGGGGGGGTGATGCGGGCTTTGGGGTGCGGCATACCACAGTTGGGGCAGTTAAAAGAACCCTGAGGAAGCACAACCCCGCAGTTGGGGCACATCAAAGCGGTACCAGGACCGGAAGTGGAACGAATCACCAGGTAGATGATGGCCGGGATTAGGCCAAGAACGCCCGATAATACAGCGAATAAGACGGCGTTTTGATCGCCGCGGGATTTGGCGTCGTTATAGATGCAAAGGGCCAATAACACGTGAGACGCGATAGACAGCAAAGAAATTACTACTGACATAACTGCAACCATGTTGAAAAAGGCCATAGCCATTCCCTCCTAAAAATAAAATTGGTAAAAATTCCTTGAATTAAAATTAAAAATAAGACAAATCTATTTAAGTTGAATTTATCTTACTATAACATCATAAAAAGAGAAAAGTCAAGTATTTCTTTGAGGCAAAGGGATGCATCCAAAAATAGGACAAAGACACCTAATTTACCATGGATAAAACAGAAGTCAAGCACAAACAATGAACATGGGGAGGTGAAACCATTGATCAAAGGAAAAATTTCAATCATCGGGTCGGGATTCGTAGGCTCTACCACAGCCTATACGCTGATGATGAACGGGTTAGCGTCGGAAATTGTACTAGTGGATTTGGATCGGGAGAAAGCCGAAAGCGATGCTATGGATATGAACCACGGCATGAGTTTTCTTTCACCAGTCAAGGTAACGGCAGGGGATTACAGTGCAGTAGAGGGATCGGATCTTGTGATCATCACCGCCGGCGTCAACCAGAAACCGGGAGAGAGCCGCATTGATCTGCTCAAACGAAATGCCGAAATCTTTCGGGATATTGTCAACCAACTGCGCCCCTATAGCGGTGATCATACCATCTGGCTGATCGTCACAAATCCTGTAGACATTCTCACCTATATCACTTGTAAGATGTCGGGGCTGCCGCACAATCGCGTCATCGGGTCGGGCACGGTGCTGGATACTGCCCGTCTTAAATTTCTCATTAGCGAACGGGTTCATGTAGACCCACGCAACGTCCACACCTATATCATGGGGGAGCACGGGGATTCTGAATTGGCAGCCTGGAGCCTGACCACCGTAGCTGGAGTAGATGTCAAGGAATTCTGTGACCAATGTAAACGATGTGATATTCGCGGCGTAGGAAAACAAGAGCTATATGAGGAGACCAAAAATGCCGCTTATGACATTATACTCAAAAAAGGAGCCACTTACTACGCCATTGCCTTGGCAGTCAGCCGCATTGTAGAAGCTATTCTCCGGGATGAACGTTCTATTTTAACCGTTTCTAGCCTCTTTCATGGCCAGTATGGAATTGAAGATGTGTGTCTCAGTGCGCCTACGGTGGTGGACCGCAGTGGTGCGTCCCATGTACTCGAGGTCAAATTGAACCATGAGGAAAGGGAAGCCCTTAAACGGTCGGCCGATACCCTTCAGGATTTAGCACGTCAGATTGGTTTTTAACTTGTGTTCACGCTTGCTTAAGGAAATAGATAAAAAAAGCGGCGGGCAAACCACGCCCACCGCTTTTTACATTTCATTTTATACATCTCGAAATTTTACTTTTCCAGAAAGAAGAATCCCCTCTGTCCTTTCCGCCCATCTTACAGGACGTAAATAATAACATCACGGCGGCCAAACTGCGCGCACTCAGCGTAGGTGTCAAAGAACAGGTCTACAACCGTGTTGCTGTTGTAGATAAACCCCCCGGTATCCGCAGCAATGCAGTAGCCGTAGTTAAACTTGCCGTCGGCCGATACGATATAGAGACGGGTACCATAAGGAATTTCACGAGGATCAACTGCTACGTGACCCTTCATAGCGGGACGGCCGCTGGCGGTAAATTTGCCGGGCCCGTTGTAGGCAGTGGCCGAGCCAGTGATAATCTTTTTGTAGGAAACGGGCATACCATTGGCGTCAAGAGCCACCGAGGAAGCGTCCAATTGGGAAATAGTAGAACTGCTGGTGATAGGGATATACACATAGGTACCCACCAAAGTAACCTCATCTACAGGCTCCTGTTTGACGATGTCGCCCTCTAGGACCGATTCCACAACGCGGCCATTTACAATTTTCTGCTTGTAAACAGTGGCTGCTACGCCATTCTGACCGGCTGTCTCCAACTTACGGGTACCCTTGGGAAGAGACGCACTGGTACGTTCAATTTGCTCAAAAGGAATTTCTTTTTCCACTTCAACCGTTTTATACTCCACAGAACCGTCGGATTCTTCTGCCGAACCATACTCGGCCAGCATGCCGTAGTAAGAGACGGTCACCGATTTGGCGTCGGCTGTTACAGTATTAACAGGAGAAGAGGGAACTTCATTGGCACGAAGGATGGTGATTTCACGGTCGCCGGTGTTGGTATCTCGGCTATCTACATAATCCTTGTCGGAAACCGAGACGCCTGCCAATTCCAGAACCGTATCGGTGTCCTGTGCGGTAGTGGCGATAGAATGGGACTGATTACCGTCAAAAATTGTAACGGTCTGCACGTTGTAAGCTGCGAGAATGAAGACAGCGGCACAAGCAGTCGCGAGAACAATAACAGCAGACATCCGGCTTTTCAAAATGTTAGACATCCGCTCTGTTAAACGTTTCTTGTCTGTCATGTCGATTACCCCTTACTCAAAAAAGATTGGCTCCTATTGAGCCATGGTCGTGACGAAATCAAAGTAGAAATAGGCCCCTCAGTTGAGCCTTGCCTATTATAATGCCGGATGGAGGCCACTGTCAAACCGCATCAGATGGTCTGATTTGGTCATTCCATACAAACTGGATGGGCTCTTAAAGGGGTGTTGTCCTGTTTTTTGGAAGATTACGTGGTGAACATGCGTTTGAAACGTTTGTTTCCAATAAAAATTGCTTTCTTGGAGAAATACACAATTGGAATCTAAAATATTACGGTTAAGTTATGCAAAATATAGCTTGTAACTTGTTTGTAACTATTTTTTCACTCTTTTGTAATGCCCAATATGAGAAGATCCCATTTTTGAAAGTGTAAAAAAATGGGATCTTGGTTTGTGCAACTTGCTATTTGTGCATGAAAACTTGCACAAAACCAAGGGGGATACAAGCGGTTTAGGCAGTATACTTTGTGATTTGTTTGAGGAAACTATAGCTTTAATACTATATATTGTGCTATTAGCTGACAATAACCACAATATGCATTTTTGGATTTTTGGCCTTATCAAGGCCGGTTATTAAGAGACCAGTGCTACTAAGTCCTGAGGAGATAGGGTAGGCTGTAAAGCGGCATTGATGGAGAGCGACAATAGGAAGGCGGCACGATCGATGAGCAGATCGATTTCCTTGGGAGTAACTACCATCCCACGCCCCTGAGGTTCTATTTTTTTACGGACAGCAGGTTCATCTTCCGGCATGGGATGGGTGAGATCAGCAGCCAAAGTAAGGGCATCCACCACTGTGGGGACGCCCATAGCGATGACAGGTACTCCCAAAGATTCCCGGTTAATAAGAGCCCGGCGATTGCCTACGCCAGCGCCTGGCGTGATGCCGGTGTCGGATAGCTGTACCGTACAGCCTAGACGATTTAAGCTGCGGGAGGCCAAAGCATCTACGGCGATGACAGCCGAAGGGTGAATGCGCTGTACAACGCCTGCTAGAAGTTCTCCAGTTTCCATGCCGGTCTGGCCCAGCACGCCGGGGGCCAATACCGCCACCGAACGGAGGCCGTCCAAACCGGCTGCCCGGACAAATTCCCCTTTTAAATGGCGGGTGGCCAAGACTTTGGACGCCGTACGGGGGCCTAAGGCATCGGGCGTGATGGCGGAGTTGCCCAGCCCTACTACTAGAATACAACCTTCCTTGGGCAAAAGAGAAGAAAGGGCTTGTGATACTGCTGTAAGGCGGGAATCGATATCTTCTCCAGCCTCTGAAAAGGGAGGGGTTTCCACCGTCAAGTAATGTCCTTGGGGTTTTCCAAGGGCTTCGCTTCCTTGCTTATTTTGGATGTGCATGGAGATGGTTTTAATATCGTCCTTTATTTCCTCGTGGTAGCGAACGCCGTCGGGCAGGGATTTTCCCGCCAGCTCCCGGCATTCCACGGCCAAATCGGTGCGAAAGATCATAGAGGAGTACCTCCTGTGAAGAAAAAGATATAAGATACTCCTATTGTTGGCAAAGAAAAAGGAAAATATACGGCGGACGTGGACAGAGTCCGCCGCCACGTCGCACTTGGCCGGAAGGGAAAAAGGAAAGAGAGCGCCCGGTACCTATCAAAGTGGACAGGGTCTGCCGCCACGTCGCGCTTGATCGGGAGGAAAAAGGTAGAGTGACTAACATGGCAGTGGTCAAGGAAAAGAGGAATAATTCTAATTATAATAGTGCAGTGTGAAAAGACGGCCGAGTTTTCCACAGTTTGCGAGTATCCTGTGGAAAATCAGACGCAAAAAAGCCGTCAGGATCAACCTGACGGCTAAAGTATCCTATCAATTTGAGTGAAATCCATCGGAAGGTTATTCTGCAAGTCCTTCCTTTACTTCCTGGGCATATGCCTTCCAGAAGGCCGAACGCTTTTGATCCAAAACTTCTTTTGAAAAGGTAGCGGCAACAGCGGAATTATCCTTGGCGCATTGTTCCATTTCCTCTGGATGCTGGACGAGACGGACAATTTGATCGGCCAACCTACGCCAATTCTTTTTGGGATGAAGATAAGCATCCCCCAAGAGTTCGGGAATGCCGCCTGTGACGGCGCCTAAAGAGGGACAACCCCGGCTCATAGCCTCTACTAATCCTCTGGGAAGCCCTTCCTGAAGGCTGGGGCAAAGATAGATGTCGGTTTCATCCATCCAATTGAGGACAGCCTCGCCCGCCGGAAGGGTGCCGCAGAATACCACTTGATCGGTAAGGCCTAGGGACTGCACCAAAGGCTTCCAATGCTCGGGATCTCCCCCACCTAAGAACCGTAACTGAAAAGGAGGAAGCTGATCCTTGACGGAACTTAAAGCCTTAAGGGCTGTTTCGTGCCCCTTAAAATGGACGTCAAGCGATCCCATCAGGCCAAACTGAAGGGGAGTAGGACGGCTCTCAATGCGTTTCAGACGCCGTTTTAGCGCTTCCGGACCAGGGGCATTGATAAATACATTGGAGACGCCGGTCTGGATGCCGCGGGAAGGGTACCGTCCCTGAAGGAAATTTTGTGTGACATAGACCACCCGCGGCGCTTTTTTAGCGTAGTGCCGGTTGACAAGGAACATGACCGGGGCAAAAAATTTACCCGAAAGGCGTCCGTAATTCCACAAGGAATCCCACGCGCAAGCCACCTCTTCCAGGGCCCAAGGTTTGCCCATGCGGATGGCCTCACGGCAAGCCAGGGCGCCGATGACGCTGGGCATACGGATGACGGCACAGTCTACTTGGGACAAAACCTCCCGGATATGCCGTATGACTTCCTTGTGATGGAGCGCTGCGTCGGGGGGGCTGTGATAGGCCACAGCCGGACGCACCGTTACATTGGGGCCGTCGGCCCGGCTGTATCCTTTTTTCTGAGCCGGCGTCATGGAGGAGCTGTCTTTTAATCGGCACACCACTGTGATGCGGTCAAAGCAAGGGAGATACCGATCCCGCCATAGGGTATAGGGCAAATTGAGAGCATAGTAATTGCCCTCATCATCCTGGATCATAGGATGATCGTGGAAAAAAGCCATTTTTAGCATTGTAAAATCCTCCCCAGGTGAGACTATTATCCGTTTCGAGTATTTCGGTGACTCTTTTTAGAACCTTGGGATGGGGAGGAATCCGATTCGCGATAACCATAATAATAGGTAGAACCGTACCGGCCATATCCAAGCAGGCGGTTGGGACGTGTCACACCGTTGAGTACACAGCCGATCACCGGGGTTTCATCGGAATCCAAGTCATCCAAAGTATGGCGGATGGTGTTAGAGGGGGTGAAATCCTGGCGGATGACCAAAATAGTGGCGTCGGCAAAGCGACGCATGGTCATGGCATCGGATACCACGTGAGCCGGTGGAGTATCAATGATAATAAAGTCAAAATTGGGTTCTACAATCTTAAAGAATTCCTGCATAAGGTCGTTGCCAATGAGTTCAGAGGCTTGATCGGTTGCTTTGCCGCTGTAAAGGACGGAGACACCGTATTTTTCATTTTGATGGATGGCGTCCATCGGATAGACAGAGCCGGTCAAAATATTGGACAAACCCTTTGTACGATAGGTAGGCTGTTGGAATAAATTGTGTTGGGTGGGACGGCGCAAGTCCACATCCATCAACAGCACCTTTTTTCCTTTCTGGGCCAAGGCGATGGCAAGATTTGCCGCCACGGTGGATTTGCCTTCGTCGGCTAGGGTGCTGGTGACAATGAACTTTTTATACCCCCGTTGGGCAGCTAAATTTTCCACACGCACCCGCAGACTCTTATAGGACTCTACATAGGAGAAATCCGATCGGGGAGAGATCAATAAACTGGAATCTCCCTTTTTGGAACGGCTCCTAGAGCTGATGGTGGGAATCGTAGTAAGCAGTTTAACCGGTAGTAGGTCATAAACATCCTCTTCGCTCTGAACCGTATGGGAGAAGCGGGTGAGGATCCAAACCAAAAAGAGACCAATGGCCAAGCCAAGCAGAGCGCCGGCGGTAGGATATAAGATTTTCTTATAATCGGGATTAGGACTCTGAGCCATACGGGGCTGGATTTTCTGCACAGAGTTAATAAAGGCAGTACCGGAACCGGAGGAATTATCGTTCTTAGGGTTGACCACAATATCGATAGCGTCCATATAGGCTACAGCCAGACGATAGGCGGTGTCCGGATCAGATGCCGTAACCTTCAATTCCAATACACTGCCTGTGGCCTGGCTGATGGATACCATTTTTTTCACAGCCGAAGGCTGCAAATCCAAACCGGTCTGTTCCAACACATAATCAATCGTATCCGCACCAGTTAAAAAGTACTGGTAGGTTTGGGCTAGACCAGTGGCAGCTTGGATATCACTCATGACCAATTTCGGATTGCCTTCGCTGTCTTGGCTGTAAAGCTGTAACCAGAAGGAACCGGTGGACGAATAGGTAGGCTTATAAGTGAGCTGGGCGAATAAGAAGCCTGCTACCGCCAGGATAACCAATAAGATGGTAGGAATCCACCAGGATTTTTTGAGCTGTCGGAAATAGCGAAAGGTGGTGGGGCTTGGCGCTGTGGAACTATTCTGTTCGTACATGATGATCCTCCTTGGTTTTTAAAGGTAGCCCTAGGAAATACCGGATGAGACATGGTATAATTCATAAAGAAGGCCGGGTGTATGGATCACCCGGACACAACACTAAAATAAAGTATTTCCTTTTAATGATATTAGAATTCACAACCAATGTCAATAATTCGCCCCTGAATGGAAAAAACCATTTCCTATAAATGACGTTAGTGCATAAAAATAGAGGCATAACATAAAAAATAGGCCATACTCAGGAACGGTCAAATAAATTTCCCAATCTTTTATCGTTGAAAACCAGAGGAAGATACCCATCATAAAAGAGGAGTTTTTCTATTTGTCCGCTGAGCGAGACACAAAAAATCAGTTGAAGGAATCCATAGAAAGGATGATGAAAATGGAGATCGAACTCAAATACAAAGTGGAGGATGAAACAAAGTGGAAAAAGCTCAAACATTCCTCTTACTTGACCCAGATGATGAGGGAACCCTTTTGGGAAAAACGGATGCTGGCTGTGTATTACGATACGCCGGAGGGGCACCTTCGCCGGATGGGAGCGGCTTACCGAGTGCGTCTGGAAGGGAATCAATACGTAGCAACCATCAAACGAAATAAAAGCAAGGAAGAAAAAGGGGCTTCTTCCCGGCGTCTGGAATGGAATGTAACGCAGCCGGATGAACTTCCTCGTCCGGAGATGTTTCTTCAGGGCGATATTCAAAGCAGCGACGCTATGGATCTGCTGGTTCCTATTTTAGAGCTTTTAAAACAGTATGGCGTCCAGGAAGTGGGACGCACTGATTTTATCCGTTGTGGCGCCGAGCTGCAATGGAAGGGAATACGGGTGGATTTGTGCTTAGATAAAGGACATTTGTGTGCAAACAAAAGACAAGCTTCCATTTGTGAACTGGAATTGGAGCTTTTAGAGGGCACCGAACAAGAGCTCAAGCAGTTTGGAGAGCAATGCGTGGAGAGGTATCGTCTTTGTCCAGAACCCCGCAGTAAATACGCGCGGATTCTCATGCTGCTGGATGGGAAAGAGGTTGACTAACCTGGACAAGTGTGTAAATCCTGTGCTATCATAGCAAAAACCAATCGTCCATCGAGACGCAAAGGGGGAACTGCCATGGCAGAAAAGGTAATGGTCGGGATGAGCGGAGGCGTAGACAGCTCAGTGGCCGCAGCGCTCCTGCTGGAACAAGGATACGACGTAGCGGGCGTTACGTTAAAACTAAAGCCGCAAAGCTGCTGTGCGGATGGACAGCCCGACGAAGCCGAGGATGCAAGACGTGTGGCTGAGAAGTTGGGAATTGCCCATTATGTGGTGGATCTTACAGGACCGTTTTCCCGGCATGTCATTGATTATTTTGTGGAAGAATATCTCCACGGCAGGACGCCAAACCCCTGTGTGGCGTGCAACCGTACCATTAAGTTTGGCGCTATGCTGGAGAAGGCACAGGAGTTGGGATACCATAAGATTGCCACAGGGCATTATGCCTCCATTGAAAAGGAGAAGGATCGATACCTTTTAAAGAGGGCGCCGGTAGGCAAAGATCAAAGCTATGTGCTGTACCATCTCACCCAGGATCAGCTTGCCCATACGGTGTTGCCCCTTTGTAGGTATGAGAAGGAGGAAATCCGGCGTCTAGCCGAAGCATATCGTCTACCTGTGGCCCATAAGCCGGACAGCCAGGAAATCTGTTTTATTCCAGATGACGATTATGCCCATTTTATTCAAGATTACGCAGGCAGGACAACGCCTCCAGGGGATTTTGTAGATGAAAACGGAACGGTCTTGGGAAAGCATAAGGGGATTTTGTATTACACCGTAGGCCAACGCAAAGGACTGGGGATGGCATTTGGAAAGCCTATGTATGTGCGCGGCATCGACCCGGAGAAAAATCAGGTGGTCTTGGTGGAAGGAGGGAAGGAGTACTTTGCCGGTCTGGTGGCCGACCAAGTCAACTTCATCCCCTTTGACCGGCCTCAGGGAGAAATAAACGTACAGGTCATGGTGCGGTATCAGTCGCGTCTTACGCCGGCACGCCTTGTTCCCTTGGAAGATGGAAAAGTACAGGTGCTGTTTGACGCTCCCATCCGGGCGGTGACGCCGGGACAAGCCGCGGTTTTTTACCAGGAAGATCTGGTATTGGGCGGTGGACGAATTATAGAAGCCCTTCCGCTAAAGGAGTAACCGTATGATCACCACCATCACCCATTGGACAGAACAAAAATTGGATCAGATTATGGACATCTGGTTTTCATCCAATCAACAAGCGCATCCTTTTGTAGATCCAGGCTATTGGGAATCCCACCGCCGGCAGGTGCGGGAGGCCATTCCCCAGTCGGAATTATTGGTATGGACGGAAGGGGAGAACATCTTTGCTTTCCTGGGCCTTAGCGGGAATTGGATTGCCGGCCTGTTTGTGGATGCGTCGAGGCGGGGACAAGGCATTGGGCATAGGCTGATAGAATCTGCCAAAAAGCGACATAGTTGTCTTCGGTTGGCGGTGTATGTGAAAAATAAACGGGCGGTGTCGTTCTACCAAAGGGAAGGGTTTTCCGTAGTAGAGGAACGATTGGACCCTTCTACTGGTCAGCTGGAGCGGGAGATGGAGTGGAGAGCG
>CALCVR010000013.1 GCA_937905915.1 uncultured Eubacteriaceae bacterium | reverse complement strand
AAAAATACCCTTTTCACCAATATAACACAAAAGGAGGATTTTTTCCATCCGGACATGGGTTTTTCTCAAGGATACGGAAGGTAATTTTGAAAAAAGTGTATATTTTCCTTTGCATTAAGCACACTATGGAGGTATCAAACCAATAGAAAGGCTGGATTTCTATGACTGCAACGACCCTTGTATCAGAAACCCCTGTTTGGACTGCTATAAATTCCGTCCCCGCCCAATATCCATGGTTGGATCAAGATGAAACCTGTGAGGTAGCCGTGATTGGCGCCGGCATCACAGGAGCGCTGTGCGCTTTACGTCTGGCCCAGGCCGGTGTCGATACCGTCCTTCTGGCGGCCAATGCCGTAGGCTACGGAAGCACCTGCGTTTCCCCGGGACTTATGGATTACGACAGCGCCTGTACCTTGACCCATCTGTCAAAACAGGTAGGGATGGACAAAGCTGTGCGCGCCTTTGAGCTGTGCGCCCACGCTTTGGATGAAATGCAGGCCTTGGTGGAGAGCCTGCCGGAAGACGTAGGGTTTACCCGCAAAGACAGCCTGCTCTATACGGACAACCCTCAAATCGCCAACATTCTCCGCCAGGAATACGCCCTGCGTCTGCACACCGGATTCCCCGTGGAATTGGTGGAACAGCCCTCGGCCAGAGAACAGTATTCCTTCCCTCTGGAGGCGGGAATCCTCACCAAAGGGATGTCGGCCCAAGTGGATCCCTATCGCTTGTGCCATGCTCTTGTCAATGCTGCACAACAGTCGGGAGCTAGGGTGTATGAAAACACCTGTGTGGAAAGTATTGTCACAGAGGAAGAATCGGTGCAGTGCCTTCATACCTCCACCCGTCATTCTGTCCGAGCCAAAAAGGTGGTCATGGCATCGGGACACGACTGCGCTCAATTTACCGGAGGACTTCTGCCGGTCCGTAAGGCTTATGCCATCGCCACCAAGCCGGTCGATGAGTTTGCCGGATGGCCGAATCAAATCAACATCCGTGAGGAAAGCGCCCAACCGATCTATCTGCGTACCACTTCCGACGGCCGCCTTCTGGCAGGGGATATCCCGGCTACCGGACGCCTAAGCGGACTGATTATTCTTCCCAAGACGGCCGACCGGCGATACGCCGATTTGGAATGCCGCCTCAAGGATATGTTCCCCGGTATCCGCGGCATCGAGGTGGAATATCGTTTCACCGGCTCTATGGCAAGCACCACCGATGGATTGCCCATTATAGGCGGCATGGCGCAGCATGAGGAATGGTATTTTGCCCTTTGTCCCGGCGTAGGCGGAATGCTGTGGGCTGAAGTAGCCTCCCGTCTGCTGACCGCTTTATACAAAGGGGAAACCTGTGAAGAGCTTGCTCTCTTTGCCCCTTCTAGAAAGTGAAAACAAAAGGCTGCATGGGAATCCTCCATGCAGCCTTTTCCTTTTTTATAAGAGAAACGATTATTCCATTCCCTCTGGCAGAAACACGGTGCCGGTCTGGGTCCCTTCAAAGAGGTGATAAAGACGATGAGGTTTTTCTCCCAGCACAATGGCGCAGGGGATGTCGGCATCCATAGCGATTTGGGCGGCGGCAATTTTGGTGACCATGCCTCCGGTCCCACGGGAGGAACCCCGCCCCTTAGCCAATTTACGCACCGAATCGTCGATGGTGCGGACAATATCAATGCGCTGGGCATTGGGGTTTTTATGGGGGTCGTCGGTGTAAAGACCGTCGATATCGGTGAGCAATACCAAGGCGTCGGCGTCTACGATCCTAGCCACAATAGCCGAGAGGGTATCGTTGTCCCCAAAGTTGTTGCCTACCAATTCGTCGATGGCCACCGTATCATTTTCATTGACGATAGGGAGGGTTCCAAAATCCAAAAGGCGGGAAAAGGTATTGATGATGTTGTGTTTTCGTTCGGCGTTGTCCACATCAAACCGGGTCAGCAAGACCTGGGCCACCACATGGCCGTATTCGCTAAACAGCTTGTCGTACATAAACATCAGCTCACATTGGCCGACTGCCGCAAGAGCCTGCCGCCCAGCGGGATCGCTGGGACGTCTCGCTAGACCCATCTTGCCTACGCCGACCCCAATAGCGCCCGACGACACCAAGATAATTTCCCGTCCCTCATTTTTGAGATCGGAGAGCACGCGCACCAATCCCTCGATGCGGCGGATATGAAGCTTGCCCGTATCGTGTGTCAAGGTGGAGGTGCCTACCTTGACGACGATACGCCTGGCATTTTGAAACATTTCCAAAGACATGGTTGATCTTCCCCTCTAGCCGAAAGTACGGATAATGTTGTGCAGTCCCGTGCCGGCAAATGAGTTCCTTTTCGGGAGATGAACCCAAAAGAACGCCGCGGCTGACAACTGTTTTTTATGATAAACCAATTGCCGGCTTCTTGCAATGGGGAAAGAAGCAATTGTACCATTTCTTATTTCCCGGGAATCCAAAAGAAAAAGAAGGCTATCCCCGTAAGCTCTCGTAGAAATCCGGTTGCTTAAGCTGTCCGGCCGCAGCCACCGCCATTTGGTCGAAATGGAGAGCCTCGTCAGCCCGCTGCATGAGATGGTCTAACGTGACCGCGTCCACCCGTTGGATAAGCATGTCCTCAGTATAGATCCTCCCCTCCAAAAGGCAGCTCCGTGCTGCGCTGGCCGCTCGGGAGGAAATACCTTCCATCCCCATCACCAGTCCTGCTTTCAGCTGTTCTTTGGCCCGGGTCAGTTCCTCTTGGGTCACCGATTGCTTCAGTGATTTCAAAACCTTCATGGTTTCTTCCAAAGCCTTTTCTTCTAAATCGGGGGTGACGGTCAAGCCCACTGCCATCAGCCCGGCCCCTTTGTGGCAGATACAATAGGAGGATACCGAGTACACAAGACCCAGCTCCTCCCGTAGCCGTTGGAACAGACGGGAAGAGGCGTTGCCTCCTGCGATGTTGCTGAAAATGGAAAGGGCAATGCGATCCTCCGCCTCCAAAGGTAGGCCTGGAAACCCCAATAAAATAGCCGATTGTTCAAAATCCTTGTCCCGAAGGCGGACAGAGGGAGTAAACCGGGGAGAATCCTCCACATGCTGTCCCTTTTTAGGGGAAATAGAACCGAGGTATCGGCTGCAGATGTCCAACATGGCCTCCCGGTCATAGGAGCCGCACACCGATACAAGGATTCGGTCGGGGGTGTAATGCCCGTCCAAATAGTGGACAAGATCCTGGGCGGCAAAGGAAGAAACGGTATCGGCCGTCCCCAAAATAGGGCGTCCCAGAGGATGGTTTGGCCACACGCCGTCGTACAAAAGATCAGCGGCTACGTCCTCGGCGCTGTCCTCATACATGGCGATTTCGTCCAAAATGACGCCCCGTTCCAATTCCACATCCTCTTTGTCCATCCGCGGGTCGGTCAGCATGTCGCACAGCATTTCAAAAGCGGCAGGCGCATGGTCAGACAAGGTATGTGCGTAATAACAGGTGTATTCCTTGGAGGTGTAGGCGTTAAGCTGGCCGCCCAATAGATCGCTTTGAATAGCGATATCCAAAGCCGAACGGGAGGAAGTGCCTTTGAACATCATATGCTCAAGGAAATGGGAGGCTCCTCCTTCCTCTTGTTTCTCATGCCTGGAGCCATTTAACACCCAGATGCCAAAGGAAGCTGTTTTAAAAAAAGGGATGCTTTCCAGTAAAATACGAACACCGTTTGACAGCGTAATTTGTTCCATTTGACCCACTCCTATCCTCCCAATCTTATCTGTTGAGCAAAGAAGATGGTCGGCACATTAAGATTATTTTGCAGTCTATTATACCATGAGAGGAAGAAGATCGGTACAGAAAAAAACAGGAATCCGATCTACCAGACAATGGAGTAGATCAGATTCCTGCTTTGCAGGAGGCAGATGGTCACAAAAGAATGTAGGCTAGAGCCATCAAAAGGGTCTGATCGGCGTCGTTTTTCCAAAGGACGTAGAGAAGCAGGAGGATCAAAAGAGAATCGTCCTCAAGCCCTAGTCCATCCAGCAGCCCCATGAATCCTTTGCGTTTTTCCCGGCGGGAGTCAATCGGCTTTGGAGAATCCGCTTCCAATGGGGGTAACGGTGATTCTGAGGGCGGAATGGGGCGGTTTGTCCCCTCTATAGGCACAGGAGGGGGAGGCGGATATCCATGTCCTACCTCCCCGATATCCGGAGCGGAGGAGGATTTCCATTGCTCCCCATAGGCCCCAGGCCGTGGTGGATGATAAGACATCTCGCTGTGGGACGGCGTCGTCCGATGCATCATTTGATTGCTTTGTTCTACGCTGCGGGTGGCCCGCCTTTGCATCTCCCGGACGCGGCGGATGGCGTCCTGCTGCATGGACAACAGATCTTCTCTAGATTCCGGTGGTTTCATTGCAACGCCACCTCCCGTTAGAAAAGGCCTTGTTGCCGGATGATGGGCAACAATTTCACAAGCTGCATTAATTTAGCGGCCTCATCCAGCCTTTTTTGACGGTCGGTATGCAAGTGGGGACGCAGGGCTTTGAGAAGCTTTGTATTGTCGTCCTCTTGGTTAAGCTGGGAGAGCAACGGCATGAGTTTGGCAATCATGTTGAGATCAATGCCGCCCAAAGGGGAAACCTGTGGTGAATCGGACTTTTGTTCCTCCGGTATAGACGGCAGCTGTGACGTGTCAGCCGACGTATCGGTATCGCCTTCTTCTGTAGCATCTCCCAACAGGGAAGAAGCCAGGCCCTTGAGCCTCTCCATGGATTCGGGAGAACTCAAAATGCTGCCCAGAGCTTCGCTTAGATCATCCATAATGAGCCTCCCTTACCATCTAGATTAACCTTTTTTCTCTTGGGTCAGATTGCGAAGGATCTGCTGTGCCTGAGGGGAATTTAAAGCCTGTTCGGCAGCCTGACGGTCGTTCATAAGCCGAGTCAAACGCTTTTGCTGTTGAGGGCTAAGGCTGGAAAACAGTTTCTCCAGTTCGCCGTTTTGAGCGGCCTGACGAAGACGCTGTGGATTGGTATTGAGCTTTTTGGAGGCCATCCCCAGCAGTTCATTGAGTTTCTCTGAAGAGATATTCGGGTTGTTCAATGGTATCACCTCTGCTATAATAAATATGAGATGTAGTTCTTTTCTATACTATGCCAATGGAAGGCAAAAAGGTTCCAGAAAATCAAAAAGGAGGGGCCATATGCGTATTTTGGTGGTATCCGATACACACGGCGACGTCTATTCTTTGCAGCAGGCCGTGATACAGCAGCCTAAGGCAGAAGTCATCATTCATCTGGGGGACGGCGCCAACGAAGCGGCCGATTTGAAATTTCAGTATCCAGATAAAGCCGTTCTACAGGTGCGGGGCAACTGCGACTGGGGCAGCGACCTGCCGGTTTTCAGCGTGCAGACCATCGAGGGAAAACGGTTCTTTTTCACCCATGGACATGCTTACTACGCAAAATCGGGTATGTCAAATCTCATTATGGCGGCCAGAGAAAACCATGCTGATATCCTATTGTTCGGCCATACCCATATGGCTGTTACAGACTATGAGGACGGTCTCTATATTATGAATCCCGGCACCCTTTCCGGATCGGGATGTGGAAAAAAGACCTATGGCATAGTGGATATTACAGAAGCAGGCATTG
>CALCVR010000012.1 GCA_937905915.1 uncultured Eubacteriaceae bacterium | reverse complement strand
TCCATGGCGAACAAAGTCACTAACAACTTGGGGCGAGATAGCATTGGGAAACTGTTGTTTCGTCTGGCGGTGCCTTCCATCACCGCCCAAGTGGTCAACATGCTCTATAACATTGTAGACCGCATTTACATCGGCCATATTCCCGACATCGGCGCTACCGCTCTTACTGGCGTAGGCGTCACCTTCCCCATCATCATGATCATCGCCGCCTTTAGTTCCCTCATCGGAATGGGCGGAGGCCCTAGGGCCTCCATCTGTATGGGACAGGGAAAATACGATGAGGCCGAACGGATCCTTGGCAACTGTTTTATCACTCTACTGGGTATCTCAGTAGTGCTGACGGCCTTTTTCCTGCTGGCGGCAGAACCTCTCCTTTTTCTGTTCGGCGCCAGTGCCGATACGCTTCCCTACGGCCTCAGTTACATGAATATCTATGTCAGCGGTACTATTTTCGTCCAAATGGCTTTAGGGCTCAACAGTTTTATCACCATCCAAGGCAAAGCCAAAACCAGTATGTTGACAGTTGTTATCGGTGCGGTAACCAACATTGCCCTGGATCCTCTGTTTATCTTTGTATTCGATATGGGCGTCCAAGGCGCGGCCATTGCCACCATTATCTCCCAGGCCCTTTCGTCGGTATGGGTGCTTTGGTTTTTGCTAGGCAAGCGCACAAAGCTCAAGATCAGACGCAAGTATCTGCAAGTCAGACGGACGGTTATCGGACCGGTATTGGCCTTGGGCGTCTCCCCCTTTGTCATGCAGAGCACCGAGAGCCTTGTGAACATCGTCCTCAACTCCTCCCTCCAGTGGTACGGCGGCGATATCGCCGTGGGAGCCATGACCATATTATCGAGCCTTATGCAGGTCTTTACCCTCCCCCTTACAGGGTTGACCCAAGGCGCCCAGCCAATTATCAGCTTTAACTACGGCGCCGGCAACAACGACCGGGTGAAAAAGACCTTCCGGCTGTTGATCACCTACGGGTTTGGATTTGCCTGTCTGTTCTGGTTGACGGTGCTGTGTTTCCCCCAGGCTATTATCTCCCTTTTTACTTCAGATTTGGAACTGATGGGATTTGCCTCTTGGGCGGTGCGCATTTATCTGGCCGCCATCTTTATGATGGGCGCTCAGATCTCCTGCCAACAGACCTTTATTGCTGTGGGACAGGCAAAAATTTCCCTGTTCTTAGCCACTTTGCGCAAAGTCATCATCTTGATTCCTTTGGTTTATATTTTGCCCAATTTTTTGTCCGACCAGGTATTCGCTATTTTCCTGGCCGAACCCATTGCCGATGCTGTGGCGTCCATTACTACGGTGACCATCTTCTTTTTGCGGTTTAAAAAATTGCTGCAAAACAACCCCAATGTTTTGAAACAAAAAGATTCTGTCTCTTCCGTCCGGACGTCGGATGCGCTTCCTATGGAGAAATATCCCCCCTCTTGACCAGATGATTATAATGGAAATAGGGAGTGCTGATTTTGGAGGATTTTGGTGGATTTTTAAAAAGACACCTTTGTATTCCACCAGATAGGTGGCCTTTTCCTGCGGTTACAACCTGTTTGGATGCGTCAAATGGGTTGAGGATGAGGCAAAATAATCCGTAAGGCCGATCTGATTACGAAAAGGAGTTGCTACTGGATGAATTGGCTTCAAAATTTTATGTCCGGCCGTTATGGCTTGGATCAGCTTTCCCTGGCTCTGGTCATTTTGACTATGGTGGTCACGTTGATCTCCAGCATTTTCCGTTGGCCTATTTTAGTGATCCTCTCTTATGTGCCGCTGCTTTTGTGCGTACTTCGGTCGCTTTCTCGTAATACTGAGAGACGATACCGTGAAAATCAGCGGTTTTTAAAAATTTGGAATCCTGTCAAAACCAAATTCTCCCAGTGGTTTTCCCGCCGTCAGGACCGGAAAACCCACAAGTATTTTAAATGTCCCCATTGTTCCAATACCCTGCGCGTCCCAAAAGGCCGAGGCAAGATCAGCATTACTTGCCCAGTGTGTAAAACACAGTTTATCCGTAAATCCTAAGGCAACGCCTGAATTTCACAGTATAGTTTGGAGAGAACAAAAATGCTAGAATTAAAAAACATTTCCCTTCGTGTGGAAGGCTGTAAAGAAATCCTGGACGATATCAGCCTCACGGTAGGGGATTCCAAATTTGTGGCCATCACCGGGCCAAACGGCGGCGGCAAATCCACTTTGGCCAAGGTCATCGCCGGTATCCAGCAACCGGACAGCGGCACCATCCTGTTGGATGGGCAGGACATCACCGGCATGAGCATTACCGAGCGGGCTAAGCTGGGCATTGGATTCGCTTTCCAGCAGCCGGTGCGGTTTAAGGGCATCACCGTGCGGGATCTTATCAATCTGGCGGCGGGCGGGGATCTGAAGGATCCTGAAATTTGCGCCTACTTGCGGGATGTGGGGCTGTGCGCCAGGGAATACATTGACCGGGAAGTCAACGCAAGTCTTTCCGGCGGCGAGATCAAGCGCATCGAAATCGCCATGGTCATCGCCCGCAAAACGAAACTTACTATCTTTGACGAGCCGGAAGCCGGTATCGACCTGTGGAGCTTCCAGAATCTCATCGACGTCTTCCGAAAAATGCGGGATGAAATTCAGGGTTCCATTGTCATCATCTCCCATCAGGAGCGTATTTTAGATATTGCAGATGATATCATCGTCCTTTCTGGAGGCAAATTGGTGGCCCACGGCAAAAAGGACGAGATCCTTCCAGAACTGCTGGAAGGCGGAGAATGCAACTTCTGTCTCAACCGGGAGGGGAAAAAGCATGAATAACATTACCAAATCGCTACTGGAGATGGTGTCGGATATCTTTGGCACCCCCCAGGGCGCTTACAACATCCGGGAGGACGGCGAGTGCGCCGGCCGCCAGTCTACAGAACAGGTGGAGATCATTCCCAAGACCGATAAGCCCGGCATCGACATCATGGTCAAAGCCGGCACCAAAGGGGAAAAAATCTACATTCCCGCCTGCATCACCCACAGCCATGCGGCGTCCACACCGACGGCAGCGAGGATTCCCAGCACAACGGCATCCACCGTTTCTTTATCGGCAAAAACGCTCGGGTGGTGTATCTGGAGAAGCATGTGGGCACCGGCGACGGTTCCGGAAAACGTATCATCAATCCCCAGACGGTGGTCCACATGGACGAGGGCAGCTATATGGAGATGGATACCTCCCAAATCAAGGGGGTGGATTCCACCAAACGTGTTACCCGCGCTAAGGTTGCCGCTGGCGCCAAGCTGGTCATCAAGGAAAAAATCATGACCCATGGCCAGCAGACGGCTGAAACCGATTTTACGGTGGACTTGGACGGCGTGGATTCGGGTGCCGATCTCATTTCCCGCTCGGTGGCCAAGGATCGTTCCAAGCAGGTGTTCCGCTCCGTGATCAACGGCAATACCCAGTGCACTGGCCACTCAGAGTGCGACGCCATCATCATGGACAACGGCGTTGTCAGCGCCATCCCGGAGCTGACGGCCAACGATGTAGACGCTGCTTTGATCCACGAAGCCGCCATCGGCAAAATCGCCGGTGAGCAGCTTATTAAGCTGATGACCCTCGGCCTCACCGAGGAGGAAGCCGAAGCTAAAATTATCGAAGGCTTCTTAAAATAAAATAGAATTCACACGAAAAAAAGCTGTGTATCTCTTTTTTCCAAGCAAAGGAAAAAAGAGAGCGCGGCTTTTTCTTTTTTGGGCCTTCTCCTCCTTTCCATGACTAATAGAACCTTGTTTTGGTGATACTGTTTTTATAGTTGCAAGATTTCGCAAAGACATTTTCTGTTATTCAAGGAGGTACATCAGTATGGCGATAGCCCAGGAAACCAAAACGGAACAAAAGGATCAAACCAGCGAGATGATCAATGCCTTGGTGAGCAATGCCCAACGGGCTTTGGCGCAGTTCATAGATCTCGATCAGGAACAAGTGGACCGCATTGTACACGCCATGTCCTTGGCGGGGCTGGAAAATCACATGCGTCTGGCCAAGATGGCGGTGGAGGAAACTGGACGAGGCGTCTATGAGGACAAGATCACCAAGAATATGTTCGCTACCGAATACATCTGGCATTCCATCAAGCACGAAAAAACCGTGGGTATCGTGGATGAAAACGAATTGGAAGGCTATGTGGAAATCGCCGAACCGGTGGGCGTAGTATGCGGCGTCACCCCTACTACCAATCCCACATCCACCACACTCTTTAAATCCCTCATCTGCGCCAAA
>CALCVR010000011.1 GCA_937905915.1 uncultured Eubacteriaceae bacterium | reverse complement strand
CTTTATCCAGGTGGACAAAGAGGGCAATGCAACCGGCAAGTTTGAAAAACGTCCTATGAGCGAACTTGCTACCTTTGCGCAGAATTTGGAGCTGCCGGTTCTGGCAGACGGCGACCCATTGCAGTTCATCCTAGCGTACGGCATGAAGGAAGAGGCCGGCAATGAATATCAGAAGAAATCCTTCTCGGCTGATATTGCCATTTTGGCAATCAATATGACAAGGATGCTACTTATGCCTGGGATGGTATTACCGTAGATCCCATCACCCCTGATCCTGAGGGTAATTATTCGGTATCCACGGCCTCCAATCTGGCATGGGTTGCTCAAGAAATCAACGCCGGCAATAAAGATTTGATCGGCAAGACCATTACCCTGGAAAATGACGTCGACCTCAACAATCAAGATTGGACTCCCATTAACCTGAAGGGCGGTATTTCCTTCGACGGCAACGGCCATACCATCAGCAACTTGCGTGTTGAAGAAACTATTACCCGAGGTTACGGCGCAGGCTTTATTGGCAATGCGACAGGGGCCATCACCATCAAAGACCTGACCTTTGACAACGCCTATGTGGATACACCCGCTGCAAACGTCGTCGGCATTGTGATGGGCTATTCTTATGGTACTACTGTATTTGAAAACGTCAAAGTCACCAACAGCACTGTGGATGGATTTGGTAAAGTAGGCATCATGCTGGGCATGGGCGCCGATCCTGGCATCTCGGTCACCTTTAAAAACTGCGTTTCGGAAAACAACACCATCAAAGCTGCCTACAACGCAGGCGGACTGGCCGGCAACATCCAAAGAAAAGATGGCGTGGACAATACCAAAATTGAAAACTGTGCTGTGCAAAACAACAAATTTGTCCAATCTCCTGGCAAAAAGTATGTAACCCTTAATGGTGAAGAAGCAACTTTCTCCTCAAATGATAAAGCAAACGGTGAAATGTCTTCTCGCGCATTGAGTGGACTGTACTGGGATGACGGTGACTATTACTGGGGCGCCTACGGCACCTATTATGTGTCCTATGGCTCTTCCTCCTACGACGCTCCCATCACTACAGAAGGCGAGCATCAAGGAAATGTTATTGCCAACAGCGAAATCTGCGTTGACAGTGTCCAATAACATAGCGGTCTTTTTCCATCAAGTATAAACTAAAAAATCCCTGGAGCTTTCTATCATAAAAGCTCCGGGGATTTTCTAGCTTATAAGTTCTTTTTCTGTATAATCACACATCTAACTGCATGACGTAGTCATCCATCACATACCCTCTGCCGATGTCGGTGCAAATGGATTGTACCTTACGAAATCCCATGGTTTCATAAGCAGCAATGGATCCTGCATTTTCTTTGTTGACCGTTAGATAGATATATGGATGGTTTCTTTCCCGCGCTTTTTCACACACAAGTTCCACAAACCGCCGTGCAATGCCTTGTCCACGATAGTCCTTATGCACATAAATCTTGCTGAGAAAGGTCTTATCCTCTTCTGGATGAACGGCACAGTATCCCACCAGATGGCCCTCATCTTCAGCCACATAATAGGTGTATCCATTCTGTGCGATGTCCCGGTAAATACAGGAGCCAGATTGGAATTTTTCAATCATGTAGTTTACTTGATCCAAGCCAATGATAGATTCATAATGCTCGGTCCACACTTCTTTTGCCAAAGCTGCTACTTGATTTGCTTCTTGCTCTGTGACAATGGTTCGGATGTTCACTGCCATAGGATGCTCCCCCTTTACTCCGGACGTCCCACTTCTTCGCCAAGATACTTGGCCACGGAATAGACGTCCTTGTCTCCGCGTCCTGACAGACAGATTACCATAATTTCATCCTTACCCATCTGGGGCGCTAACTTCATGGCCTGAGCCACTGCATGGGAACTCTCAATGGCCGGCAAAATACCTTCTTTTTTATTGAGATACAGCATGGCTTCCACCGCTTCTTTGTCGGTGATGGGATAATAATCAGCTCGCCCGATCTTGGCCAGATAGGCGTGCTGAGGGCCGACGCCTGGATAATCCAAACCAGCCGAAATGGAATACACCGGCATAATACCGCCGTGATCATCCTGGAGGAAAAGGGATTTCATACCGTGCAGCACACCGGTGCGTCCCTTGGTAATGGTGGCGGCGTGAAGTTCAGTGTCCACGCCCAGACCAGCGGCTTCCGCTCCTACCAGTCGCACCGATGGTTCATCAATAAAATCGCTGAAGGCTCCGATCGCATTGGAGCCGCCGCCCACACAAGCCACAACACAGTCGGGCAAACGTCCCTCTGCCTCCATCATCTGGCGGCGGATTTCCTTGCTGATGACGCTTTGGAATTCCCTCACAATGGTGGGATAGGGATGGGGACCTACGGCGGAACCTAAGATATAGAAGGTATCTTCTGCACGGGCTGCCCAGGTACGGATGGCTTCATTGGTGGCGTCTTTCAGGGTACCGGTCCCCGATGTCACAGGCGTCACCTTGGCGCCCAGCATCTTCATACGGAACACATTAAGCTCCTGACGCTGAGTGTCCTCAATGCCCATAAAGACTTCACATTCCATATCAAACAAAACGGCGGCTGTGGCGGAAGCCACGCCATGCTGTCCGGCGCCGGTCTCAGCGATGACCTTTTTCTTCCCCATACGTTTGGCCAGCAGCGCCTGACCCAGCACATTATTAATCTTATGGGAGCCGGTGTGATTGAGATCTTCTCTCTTAAAGTAGATTTTTGCCCCGCCTAAGTCCTCGGTCATGCGCTGAGCATAGTACAAAAGAGAAGGGCGGTTGGCATAATTTGTTAAATAATAAGTCAATTCCTCTATAAATGCCGGATCGTTCATCGCTTCGTGGAAATTTTGCTCCAGATCGGTCAATGCGTGCATTAAAATCTCCGGGGCATACCGTCCGCCATATTCACCAAATTTTCCAATGTTACCCATACTAAACACCTCACCGATTAAGATTCATAAAAATTTGTTTTGTCCGTTCCTCCTGGGTGATGGTTCCAGGACATTGGTGTTTCTCTGCAAACAAAAACAGCTTGCCCTTCACAAAGGACAAGCTGTAAAAAACCTGCGGTACCACCTTATTTGACGCATCAAGCGCCCACTCAACCGGACGCCATCACGCCCGCTCCCTCATAACGCAGGGAATGCGTCGAGATCTACTGCCCTCTGGTTCAACAAACAGAGAGGTTCGGCTCGCCCTCATCAGCCCAACGGCACTTGTATAAATCCAGCACCGGTTTTCAGCAACCCCGGCTCTCTGAAGCTGGCATTTACACTGCCACACTGAATCAATGGTTTTTCCCTATAGAATTAGTATAACGCTTTGCGCCCCTTTTTGCAAGGGGAAATCGACAAAATTCACACAAAACAAAATCAGAACAAATATCCAAAGCCCTTATTCCACGTGAGCGCTGTACCACGCATTTGCCTCTTCCTTGGCGATGGGAACCAAATCCTCCTCCGGATACTTAGACTCCGCGCCGCCGATGCCATGAAGAAAATACTGGCCCTTCTTTGTCTTATAAAGGCTCTCTTCATAGCCGGCAGGATCGCCGAACTGGCCTTCGCAATAGGTGCCAATTTTTGTAGCGGTATTGGTATTATAAGTCCTCTTATTCACAATTTTTTTCATCGTTACGTCATCCTTTCTCAGTCCATCTAGTGCGGATGAAGCCCTTCACTAGAGCTTTTGCACAATATTTTTCTCTTTTACCCTATTGCAAAAGGTATCACATAATTATGAACAAATTGTGAATAGCTTCAAGATTTTCCCATATTCATGGAAAACCCTTTTAATTGCACCTTATCCTAGTCAGATCATACAAGAAAACTCCATCAATCTGTTAATTTTTCCAATTGCATTTCCTTCATTTTTCAACACAACTCCCTATCTCATGTTCAGGAAGTTTGCGAGAATCCGATCGCCCTGGGGTGTCAGGATGGATTCCGGATGAAACTGGAGACCGTACACCGGATAATTTCTATGGCGTACCGCCATAATTTCTCCCGATGGATCTTCCCCTATGATGCACAGCTGTTCCGGAAGGGATTGTCGATCGGCGGCCAAAGAATGATAGCGGGCAGCCTGTATAACAGGGCCAAGACCTTTGAAAATCAGCTCATCGGATCGAATGGAAACCTGGCTCTGCTTTCCGTGCATCAGATGGACGGCGTGGATGATCTTCCCCCCAAAGGCTTCGCAGATGGCCTGATGCCCAAGGCACACACCAAGAATAGGTATCTGGCCAGCTAATTGAATCACTAGATTTTCACAAATTCCGGCATCTTTCGGATAACCCGGTCCTGGGGACAGAATAATGTGGGAAGGCGCTAACTCCTTGACCTCCTCCACTGTAATTTTATCGTTGCGCACCGTATGGATATCCGGCCGGATGCACCCCAGCATCTGCACCAGATTATAAGAAAAACTATCGTAATTGTCGATGAGCAGAATCATACCTCGTTCACCTCGCTTGCTCGAATGACGGCATTCATAGCGGCCTTGGCTTTGTTGGCGCTTTCCTGGTACTCGTTTTCCGGGACGCTGTCGGCCACAATACCGCCTCCCGCTTGGACCGTCACCTTGCCGTCCTTTTTGACGGCCATCCGAATGGCGATGCACACATCCATATTG
>CALCVR010000010.1 GCA_937905915.1 uncultured Eubacteriaceae bacterium | reverse complement strand
TGAAGTTAAGGCATAGCAAGATGACAAGGCCATTTCTTCCAGCAACTTGTCATGAGGCAAAGGACCGGTGAAACACACTTGGTTTTCTATTTTCAGATCCCGGGCTTGCTGCTTTAAAGATTGCTCTAAAAGCCCTTCTCCGGCGATTTTTAACATCCAATCCGGATGGCTTTTTGCTACCTTAGCCCAAATACGCAAAAGAGCGGCGAAGTCCTTGTCAGGATGCAGACGCCCGGCGGCCATCACCTGATGCTTCTTTTGCGTGGGCAAATAGTCGGGAGGTGGATCAATAAAATTAGGAATGGTCACGCACTGCGGTTTTCCATGTCCCTTTAAAAATTCCTCAACCTCTTTTTGAGTTTGAGTGGTCAATAACACAAAATAATCGATGTTCTGATACCCGGTCTGCACGCCGCGAATAAACTTGGGATCAAACTGATGGTCACAGTGCAATTGAGCGATTTTTTTAACTTGAGACGCACCGTAGCGAGAAAGCAGCAAAGAATGTTCGTGACGGGTGGAAATCACCGTCCCGCCTGGAATAGACTTTAACGCCTTCTTCATGGTGGACTTTTTTCGATGTAAGATCCCTACAGCGCGCAATCCTTCCCGAATGATGGAAAAAGGATTCTTATGTTTTACAGCTTCAGCAAAGGCCTGGCGGTTGGGAGAATCTTTTGTAAGATAGGTGATCTTTACCCGATTGTCCAGAGGATATGCCGGTTGCCCTAATTGATAAGTGCATAAAATCTCCACATCAAAACCTCGCTGCACAAAACCGTTGGCTAAAGACGCAATTACCATCTCTACCCCGCCGTGTTTCATATGAAGGCCAGTGAGATAAATTTTATTGGAATAGTCCACAGCAATCTCCCAATTCCATTAATATAACAAACCAAATGATGCCATCATGAGCTTAATCTTTATCATTATACCGTATGATGCCTGAATTTTCAACCAAAAAAGTTTAAGGGGATTTGTTGCATGCCACAAGGAGAACCATGCTAGTCTTGATAAGGCGTAATAGCCCATTTTAGGCATCCGTTAAGCCTTTGTTCAAACATCCGATACCCTTCTAAAATATCATTGAGAGGAGCAGTATGGGTAATGAGAAAATCAGTGGAGAGACGTCCGCTTTGAATGAGCTTTAGCAATGTTTCGCAATGGACGGCATCCACACCACCTGTCTTGAAGATCAGATTTTTGCCGTACATTTGATGCAAAGGAAGGACTTGTGACTCTTCGTACATAGCCACAATGGCCACCGTGCCATTGGGACGGGCAATTTCCCATGCCGTCCGGAAGCTTTCCTCGCAGCCGGCCGCTTCGATTACGCCGTCGGCCCCTCGTCCCTCGGTGATGACGTCTACGACCTGTTTGGCGTTTAGTTTACCGCAATGGATGATTTCATCACAAATGCCCTGCTTTTGAGCCAAGTCGAGACGGGATGAATCTACATCAAGGGCGATGACCTTAGCCGCTCCAAATAGCTTAGCACAGCTCATGGCGCAAAGCCCAACCGGTCCGGCTCCGATGACGGCCACCGTATCCCCCGGTTGAATGGAACATAACTCCGCGCCGAAATAACCGCTGGACAGAATATCTCCAACAAACAAAGCGTTTTGATCAGTAACGCCGTCCGGAATTTTTGTGAGCCCCATATCCGCAAGAGGAACCCGCACATATTCCGCGTGGCAGCCATCGATCCGGCACCCCAATTCCCAGCCGCCGTGCTGGCAGTTATTGATAAAACCGTGACGGCAAAACCAACATTCACCGCAGAATGTAATACAGTTGGCCGCCACCCGATCTCCGGGATATAGGTCTCGTACGCCGGCTCCAACCTCCACCACTTCTCCCACAAATTCATGCCCCAGTACCGTTTCCGGTTTGGCGCGGGGGACGGCGCCGTGCATGATATGCAGGTCGCTGGTACAGATGGAGGATAATGTCACCTTGACCACAACGTCGCGGGCATCCTGAATATGGGGGAAAGGACGGTCCATTAGTTCAATGGAGCCATCTCGATGGCATACCAGAGCCTTCATAGTAGATTTCATAAGACATCCCTCGATTTCGTTCTTCATAACTTGGAAAATGGATATTCAGACATATTAATTTAATTATACCACACCGAACACGGGACACAAGACTGCGCCTCTGCTGAAAAAGGCAAAAAAACAAGGCCAGATCCATACAAAATGGAAATGGCCTTGTTTGCAAAAAAATCATGGCTAAAACAGAGTCCGATGTCGGAAGATAGGTTCTACATGACGAGAGGACACGGCTTGATTGTGAAGAATCTGTGTGGGTGTCTCCACCAACATACGGTGCATAAGGGAGTTGGAAGGCGCAGGACGAATATATACCGCTTGTTCCAACAGATCGATGCCTCGATGCCCTAAAGGACGGTGCGCGTCTGACGCTAGGCAATCCACCATATTGGCCTGGACCATGGCCATGGATAACCAGAGAGCTTCCCGCCCAAAATTCCCCGCTAAACTGGAGAGAGTTACCTGAAACAGCGCGCCCATATCATTCAACTCATTGACCAATTGATAGTCTTTTTGCAGATAAGATAATCGTTCTGGATGAGCTAAAATGGGCACGACGCCTCGGTCAAACAATTGATCCACCTGATCTAAAATAATCTGGGGATGATCCAGATGAAAGGGGAACTCAGCCAGTAGATAACGGCTGTGATTGAGGGCAAAGGGAGAAAAATCTTTCAGCTCCAGCATGGACTCTGTAATGTGTACTTCAGCGCCAGGATAAAGCTGAATACCAAAGCGTTGTGCCGCCTCTTCTTTAAGGGAATCGATGCGATTCTGGCGGGTTGACACATACTCTTCCGCCGTGCGCACATCGATAAAATGGGATGTGGTGATAATAGCATCAATGTCATTTTCTCCTGCGATCTGGCACATCATGAGGGATTCTTCACGGCTTTGTGCGCCGTCATCCACTTCAAATAAAATATGGGTGTGAATATCAACCATAAAAAATACACCTCCACAAAGACAGATTAAAAATACGCAATGACTAGTGTAGGCCGTTAAGGAACCATTACACATATTTTTTGAGAAAAAAGAAACCCTGCCTTATGCCCTAATCTGGGCGTGGGCAGGGTTTCTTGAAATGCATAACCAAAGAAATGAGATCAGCTTGCTTTTGAAGTCTTTTTGCTGGTTTTAGAAGAGGTCCCCTTGGAAGAAGAATTGGTTTCGCTGCCGGTCTTTTCCACAGAAGTGGGCTCGGCACTGACCTTATCAGGATTTTCCCCTTCGTATATAAAATCTTTCATCAAAGCGCTGTTGGTTTCAAAATCGACGTCTAAAGCATCGGTGCCAGTAACCTTTTTATCGGTATTGGTCCAAGTTCCATCGGCTGGAATGCGAAGCTCGTTGACCGGATACTTCAAAATAGAACCTGCCTGCATAGCCAGGCTCAAAATTTGAGAGTCGCTTAAATTAGTAGTGACATTAGGCAATACCTCTTGGACCAAGCCGTTAAGCTCTAAGATATTTAAATCTTTGCTCTGGTCCATAATGGCCCTTAGCATATTGCGCTGGCGTTGTGTGCGCTGGAAATCATCGCCTGTAAGATGGCGGATGCGGGAATAGTTGAGAGCGGTCTTACCGTCCATGTGGTTGAGACCTACCGACACAGCAGCCTCCTGATCAATATCGGGATTGTTCTTCCGATTCATGTAGTTGGCTTCGGCTTCGGTTAGCTCAATATCCACTCCGCCGATTTTGTTGACCACATCCTCAAACATGGCAAAATCCACAATAGCATAATAGTCCAAACGGATGTCAAAAGCCTGTTCAATGGTATCCATCAAAAGATCCGGGCCGCCGATAGAATAGGCCGCGTTGATTTTCTGATCTTTGTGGCCGGGGATAGAGACGTAAATATCACGCATAATAGAGGTCATCTTGATCTTCTTATGAACGCCGTCCACTGTAAAAATGATCATGGAGTCGGAATTGCCGCGGTTTGTTTGATTGCGTGTATCGCTGCCGATGAGCAATACATTCATAATATCTTTCACTTCAGCAGGCTGAGATACATCTGAATTGGATACGGATGCGCCCGAAGAAAGCTGAGGGATTCCCATGGATTCCAAATCGTCCGGTGTTCCGCGCAGTCCCAATAGATAGTTGATATACAAAGCGCCAGCCACGCCGGCCACGATCAAAAGGGCCAGCACCACCAACAGGACGCGGATTGCAATTTTTTTAGCGCCGCCCTTTTTTTTTCGATTGGGTGGGCGATGGCCGGAGGACCCTTTGGAAGAACGGCTATTGGAATAAATGTCCCTGGACGAATCGCCGTTTTCGTAGGGAGCGCCGTGGGACGAGTCTTGCTTGCTCATGAAATGCAACTCCTTAATTTCACTGGAATTAGTTTGTGTGTATTTTGAATTATTCATACGTCTATCAATCTTCAAAAACATGATAAACACATAAAGATGCAGACAAATTATACCCTACGAAAAAAGGGAAGTCAATGGATCTGCGTCAATGTTACAGAACTGTTATGCTTTAGTAACAGTTTGTTAGGAGATTTGGGAGCTTTTGTCTTTGACTTGAGTGAATAGTTTTGTTATGATAATTTTAAATACAAAATGTTCTAGTTTAGGAAATCTTGATGTGAAATTTATGGAAAATTGAGGAATGATTTATGAACTATATGCAGCTTTTGGATGATATACGAACCAATGTGGCAAAAAATATGGTGGGCAAGCGAAAGGAGACCGATTTGATCCTCATCGCCATGCTCTGTGGAGGACACGTATTGGTGGAGGATGTTCCAGGATTGGGGAAAACAACCATGGTATCCAGCTTAGCACAGTCGTTGGGATGCACCTTCCGCCGCATCCAGTTTACGCCGGATGTTTTGCCGTCGGACATCACCGGCTTTACCATGTACAACATGAAATCGGGAGAACAAGAGGTTCATACCGGAAGCATTATGAGCCAAATCGTGCTGGCTGATGAAATCAATCGCACCAGTCCGAAAACCCAGTCGGCCTTGCTGGAGGCCATGCAGGAAGGACAGGTGAGCATTGATGGAAAGACCTATCCATTACCCCGTCCTTTTATTGTGTTGGCTACGCAGAACCCTGTGGAGCTTGTGGGTACTTATCCGCTGCCAGAGGCGCAGATGGACCGTTTTCTTTTATGCATCCACATGGGATATCCCAATGAAGAGGAAGAGGTGGAAATCCTCACCCGTCATCAAAATAGCGCATCACAGCCGTCCTTGAAACCGGTGGCAACTGCAGGGCAGGTATTATTGCTTCAAGAGGCGTTGGATCATGTTCGATGTTCAACCGCGGTAAAACAATATATCGTCCGTCTGGTGGAGGCTACGCGGAAACATCCAGACGTACAGTTGGGCGTCAGTCCCCGGGGATCCATCGCTTTGATGAGGGCTTCCATGGCCATGGCCATGATGGAGGGGCGGGGTTACGTCATTCCTGACGACGTCCAAGCTCTGGCGATACCGGTATTAAGCCATCGCTTGGTGATGACGTCCCAGGCTATGCTGGAAAAAATAGACCCCCTTCATGTGCTTCAAAAAGTACTTACTACCGTGCCGGTACCGAGAGTATCGTCATGAGAGGGCGCCGGTGGTTTTGTTACGTACTGCTGGCGGTATTCCTCGTGGGAGGATTGGCCAGCGGTAAAAGCGACTTCTTTGTGGTATTTGGTATCCTAACGGCGGTGTTTCTCAGCGCAATATTGGGAAACGTTTGGGCGGCTCGAAAGCTCAGATGGAAGCAATCGCTTTCTTCCGGTGCCATCATGGCCGGGACTTCGGCCCGACTGCATCTTGAGCTTATAGGAAAGAAATGGTTTTTCTCCCTGTTAAAAGTAAATATAGACACAGGGCAAGACGAGGACGTCCAAGCTCTGATCCCCTGGCTGCCGGGAGCGTCCAATCATGTGGATTTATCCATCGAATATCCTTATCGGGGGAAATACATGGTAGGCGTCAAATCCATTGAGGTACAGGATGTGTTCGGACTCCATCGAGTGGTGCTTTTGGGACAAAAGCGGGGAGAGGATCTTTTATCTTTAATGGTATGTCCCCGTATTTTTCCAGCCGTGCTGCCGGAACAACTTGCTTCTTCCCCAACCGGCCGGGACGCCATCAATGATGCCCGTCCTGCCGATGCAGGGGATAGCTTTTCCGCCCCTCGAAGTTATCAACCGGGGGATTCTTTAAAGCGTATCCATTGGAAACTTTCTGCCAAAACAAGAGAGCTTTATACCAGACAATATGAAATTGCTGTGGAACGGCATGTGCTGCTTATTCTAGACAACCAGGACTATGGCCTTGCGCCGGAAGAAAGCTTGGCTTATGGGGAAGCAGCTTGCCAGCTGGCATGTTCGATTGCTTCTCGCTTGGCGGAGTCCGGGAAAAGCTTGCCTGTCTGCCTTTTGACGGCAAGCAGTCGGTAAAGGATGTGCTTCGGGAAGAAGCGGCGGAGGAGAAGCGGCCTGGAATGGTGTATGCCATCACGGCATGGGCCGATTCTGAAAGTATGGCAAACCTATCTTTGCTGAGCTCCTTGGGGTGCCGGGCGGTGTGTTTGGAGGTACAAATTCCGGGAATGGAAAGACCAAAAAGCCAAATGCGTCCGGGCGTCAAACTGGTGCCTGTCGCCATGGACGGCGTACCCCAAGCGCTGAGGAAAAGCCTATGAAACGACAAAAAGGAAAACAAAAAATTCAAAAATCTCCTTCCCCTAAAACGGT
>CALCVR010000009.1 GCA_937905915.1 uncultured Eubacteriaceae bacterium | reverse complement strand
CCCGAGAAAGAAATGCAGTCGGCAAACCTTTCGGGGCCCCTTAAGGGGCATTGTCTGCATAAAGCCCTTATAGGGCTTACTCAAGCCTCCGGCTTAGCCGGAGGTTTTGACTAAAGCAAAATATCTTTACATGTCTTTTTGCAGGAGTTCTTCTACTTTGTCAGCGGCATGATCCAACCAATCGCCTTCGAACAGTTCCACAGCGCCGGCGTCGCATACTTTTGCCAAAGCGGGATCCATTGGGATTTTGCCGAGAACCGGTAATCCATATTCAGCGGCTGTTTGATCAATGTGGCTTTCGCCAAATACCTTGATCTGTTTTTTGCAGTCAGGGCATTCCACATAGCTCATGTTTTCCACAATGCCCAGGATCGGCACATTCATGAGCTTGGCCATGTTGACAGCTTTGGACACGATCATACTCACCAGTTCTTGGGGAGAAGTGACCACGATAATACCGTCCAACGGAATGGATTGGAACACAGTCAGCGGCACGTCCCCTGTTCCGGGAGGCATGTCCACAAACATATAGTCTACATCCGACCAAATCACATCGGTCCAGAATTGTTTTACGGTACCGGCGATGATAGGGCCTCTCCACACCACAGGATCGCTTTCGTTTTCCAGCAGGAGGTTGAGTGACATGACGCTGATCCCCATTTTAGAACGAACCGGATAAAGTCCCAGGTCACTGCCGGTGGCTTTTTCACGCAGACCAAACATGGTAGGGATAGACGGGCCTGTAATATCGGCATCCAGAATAGCGGTGCGATGACCGCGACGGTTCATAAGTACCGACATCAAAGAAGTAACCAGGGATTTGCCTACGCCGCCTTTGCCGCTGACGACACCGATCACCTTTTTAATATTGCTCATTTCATGAGGCTTTTCCAAAAAATCAGCCGGACTGGGCTGACGCTCCGAACAATTGCTGCTGCAAGATCCACAGTCATGAGAACAAGATTCACTCATTGTAATTCTCCAATCTCCGGCGGCTTCAAATCAACGGTAACAACATCTGCCCCCTCCCGCCGGATGGGGGACAACATCCAAAGGACTTCCCTACTTCTTCTGAGCAGAGGAGTCTTTGCCCCATTGGTAAGGGCATTGCATACAGTTCTGGCTGCATTGGAAACGCATATCGGTGACGGTGTAATGACCGCCCTCAATTGAGATGCTCTTTCCATCGACCAAGGCAAGCGCCGCCTTCCTCCTGGCTGCCGTCAAGATACGCTGAACCGTCCCACGGGAAACGTCCATGTGCCGCGCGGCTTCCTCTTGATCCAAGCCTTCCAGATCGCACAACCGCAGTGCTTCCAATTCCTCCACATTGATGACGACGCATTCCCGCTCACCGCCGGTATCCGGAAGGAACAACCGGCATTTTGGCTCGGCGCAAACACGTCTACATTTGGAAATCCGCGGCATACTCCACCTCCCATATCACGCAAATGGGCATATGCACAGCAGAAATTATACTGTGCATATGCCCATTTGTCAAGGCGCAATTCCGCCCAAATTTAGCTTTTTATGGGATCCTTTTTAGAGAGGGGGATTTGTTTCCCATCCTTTTCAATGACAATGTTATCCAAAGCCGCTGTTAGACTGCGGCGATAAGCCAAAATATACTGTTTACGCAATTCATGCTGCTCCTCTTTTTCCTCTGGAGTGAGGCCGATTTCACGGCTTTTTTTAGCCAGTTCATTGATCCGGCTGATCTGACGTTGATTCATTTTTGGTCATGCCCTCTTTCTAAAACATTCCCTGATCTGGGAGTTATCTTTCTACCTATTTAAATACTAGCTCTATTATAACATAAAAAATCGATAAATGCATGCACTCTATCACAAGAAAATTTAGAATATCCCAGATGATTTTCGAATGTAGCAAAAAACTTGACAAAATTCTGACAAAAATGCATAATGAAAGGTAGATGTGTCTTTTGCCAGACGAGATATGAAAATACTGTCAACCAAGCAAATGAGGGAGGATTTTTTTACTATGCGCGCTGTCATTACTGTAATCGGAAAAGATATGGTGGGGATTCTAGCCAAGGTGACCACTTTATGCTATGAAAGCAATGTGAATGTCATTGAGGTGACGCAATCGGTGCTGCAAGATCTGTTTGTCATGACCATGATGGTGGACATGGAAAAATGCAGCGTCCCCTTTACGGAACTATCCGACCGCATGAAGCAGCTTGGGGAAGATATGGGCCTTTTGATTCAGATGATGCACGAGGATATCTTTCATTCTATGCACCGTATCTAAGGCTGGGTATCCTATTGTTTGAATTGGAGGACTTTTATGTTAAACGCTCGTGATATTTTAGAAACCATCAATATGATTAACAATGAGCATTTGGATGTCCGCACGATTACGATGGGCATCTCGCTTTTGGATTGTTGTGATCCTGACGTAGAGGCCGCTTGCACAAAAATTTACGATAAAATTTGCCGCTATGCTAAGGATCTAGTAAAGGTCGGCCAGGATATTGAAAAGGAATACGGTATCCCGATCATCAACAAAAGAATCGCCGTCACCCCTATCGCCATGATTGCTGCATCTTGCCAGACTATGAATACCGTCCGTTTTGCCATGACGCTGGAAAAAGCTGCTCAAACAGTGGGCGTCAACTTCATCGGCGGATATTCGGCTTTGGTGCAAAAAGGCTTTGCTCCAGGCGATTATGCGCTGATTCAGAGTATTCCAGAAGCCCTCTCGGTAACGGAGCATGTTTGTTCATCGGTCAACATCGGCTCTACTAAAACTGGTATCAACATGGATGCGGTAGCGATGATGGGCAAAATCGTGCGCCAGACGGCGGAAATCACTGCTGATCGGGATTGTATCGGCTGCGCAAAGTTGGTAGTGTTTTGCAATGCCCCTGAGGATAATCCTTTTATGGCGGGCGCCTTTCATGGCGCAGGCGAGCCGGATTGCGTCATCAATGTAGGGGTGTCCGGCCCGGGCGTAGTGCGTGCCGCTTTGCAGAAATTGAGCCCCGATAGCGATTTGACTGAGGTAGCTGATACTGTCAAACGCACTGCTTTTAAGATCACAAGGATGGGCCAACTGGTGGCGCGGGAAGCCTCTAAGAGGTTATGTGTGCCTTTTGGCATTGTGGATCTTTCCTTGGCCCCCACACCGGCGGTAGGAGACTCAGTGGCTCATATCTTGGAAGAGATGGGGCTAAAACAATGCGGTTCTCACGGCACGACAGCTGCTTTGGCACTGCTTAATGACGCAGTCAAAAAAGGCGGCGCTATGGCCTCTTCCCACGTAGGAGGCTTATCCGGTGCTTTTATCCCTGTGACGGAAGACGCCGGTATGATTGATGCTGCCCGTTCCGGTTGTCTGACCCTGGAAAAGCTGGAGGCTATGACGTCAGTATGTTCTGTGGGCTTGGACATGATTGCCATTCCTGGAGATACGACCGCAGAGATCATCTCGGCTATTATCGCTGACGAAGCCGCTATTGGCATGGTTAATTCCAAAACAACGGCTGTCCGCGTTATTCCAGCTATCGGCAAAAAGGCTGGAGAGGAACTTTCTTTTGGTGGATTATTGGGAGAAGGTCCGATTATGCCGGTCAACACTACCTCTCCAGCTCAATTTATTCATCGGGGCGGACGCATTCCTGCGCCGCTCCAGAGTTTAAAAAACTAGGGACTATTCCAGCTTTTACAACAAAATTTTGTCGTTTTGTGACAAAGGTTGTTTATGGTTTTCATATTGTAATCATAGAAAAATGGGTATATAATCTGGTAGTAAAAAGCTATAAGGGAGATTTAATACCCCATATCTAGTTTAAATAAACCGATTTGGGGAGAACGTATCACGTTCTCTCCCATCTATTTTAGCATAACATAGGGATGAATCCCTTTGGCAGTGTTACAATAGAGGAAAAGGTATTTTACGCTTGCTTTATTTGCGTTTGTAAGGGAGATGCTACTATGCAAGATACCATTCGGCGAATCCTCGAGATGGATGAACAGGCTAGGCAGTTAACAGAAGACGCCTCATCAATGCGTGCTCAGGCGGAAATTTCTATTGAGGATCGAAAAAGAATTCTCAAAGAGGAATATCTTAACCGTGCAAAGGAAAAGATCTGTCAGATTGAGAAGAAAGAGCGTGAGTTTGCCGATGAGGAATGGAAAGCTACGCTTCAAAAGTATCATCTGATCCAGCAGAGATTAAACGACACGTGTAAACGAAATTTTGACGCTTGGGTGGAGCAAATCGTGTCCCAAACCATAGCGCAGTAAAGACCATCCGGCCTGTATGATGAAGGCAGGGCCGCAGCACTTTACTTTGCCGCAGGATTTTTGTATGCGGCAGATTGGAGGTCACGATGCTCGGTAGTTTGTCCAATAATACCATTTGGGCTAAGGTCATGGCCAAGTTTGGCCATCGCCTGACCACTCAAAACTATAACGATTTATTAAACTGCCAGTCAGTGGGAGAAGCAGCTCTTTATTTAAAAAATAATACCTATTATGCCTCTATTCTAGACGAAGTAAAAAATACGGATGTCCATCGAGGCAGGCTGGAAGAATTGCTTCATCGGCGCCAATTTGAGGATTTTTCTTCTCTATGTGCCTTTGAATTTGCGGGAAGCAGCTTCTTTTATAAAATCATTATCCGCCGCAATGAGATTGAACAACTTTTGCATTGTATGCGGCTTTTGTCATTTGATAAAGAAGATGAATACTTATTTCGCCTCCCTACCTTTTTTGCCAATCATACAGAGATCAATTTGATTGGACTGGCAAAATGTAAAACCTTTGATGAAATCCTCTCGGTTTTGGCAGACACAGAGTATGCGT
>CALCVR010000008.1 GCA_937905915.1 uncultured Eubacteriaceae bacterium | reverse complement strand
TCGTTCCCTTTAGCGTCCCAAACCCGCATATTATTGGGATTCATAGTGTAGGCTTCATCACCTTTTACGTTTTCGATACCATCAAGCTCGCTGATGTCATTGATGAAATTGGCACCGGCAGGATTCTTCAGCCAGTCGCTGACAATGATTTTTTGGACGGAACCGTCTGCGTTAGCCAGAACATATACGGTTTCCTCCTTGGAATTTTGACCGCCGGAGGCTGAATGGACGGCGGTTGTTACCGGATTTCCCACAGAGATGCCATTTTGTTTGGGGGCCGTGACGGCAGAAGCGCTGCAGATGCCCATGAGCATAGTAGCGGCCAGACAGATGGCGATGATCTTGGCAGCCACGTTTTTCTTTAATTTCATATGAAAGACCTCCTGATTACTCTTTTCGTTATAGATTATTACTGAGAAACCTTCTGTTTTTTAGGCCGGAAGCCCAAGGTGGTTTTACCAATGACAGGGTCAAACAGCAGAAGCATTGCTGGTAGAATAAACATAACCGACAGCATACTGATGATCGCACCCCGAGCCATCAGGTTGCACATGGAGCTGATCATGTCGATGTTGGAATAAAGCCCAACTCCGAAGGTTGCCGCGAAGAAGCCCAAAGCGCTGACAAGAATAGAGGAAATGGAGGTTGAAAGCGCGATGGAAACCGCTTCCTTTTTGTCGTGGCCTTGAAACCGTTCCCTTTTATATCGTGTGGTCATTAAAATAGCATAGTCCACAGTGGCTCCAAGTTGAATGGTACTAATGCAGATCGGCGCGACAAAGGGAAGGGATACGTTGGTATAGAATGGAATTCCCAAATTGATAAATACGGCAAACTCGATCACCGCGACTAAGATTACCGGTAGGGAAATGGAACGGAGCACCAGAGCGATAATTATGAAAATAGAAATAATTGAAATAATATTCACTACGTTGAAATCGTGATTGGTAACTTGGATCAAATCCTTTGTGCAGGGGGCTTCTCCAATCAGCATACCGTTCGGGTCATATTTTTTCAGAATATTATTAATCTGTGTGATTTGGCCGTTCACCTCGTCGCTGGCAACCGAATACTGAGAGTTGATCAAAAAGAGCTGGTACTTATCGTTTTTCAGAAGGTCGGTAATAGAGGAGGGAAGGATTTCCTCAGGTACCGCCGAGCCTACCACGGAATTGAAGCCCAACGCATAGGAGACTCCGTCTACTTGATCAATCTCCTTTATCATAGCTTGAGCGTCCTTAGCCTCCATTTTGGCGTCCGCAAGGATCATGTGGGTGGTGCTGATGTCAAAACGATCCTTAAGCTTGGTGTTGGCGATCATATAATCCAAATCCTGAGGTAAAGATTCGCTGAAGTCATAGTACATTTTTGTATTGCTGTAGCCATAAAGCGCCGGGCCGACAATGACCAGAAAGATCGCCAGAAAAACCCAAGCGCGTTTGGTGATGAAGCGGGACAAGCCGTCCATTTTCGGAAGTAAGGATCGGTGCATCGTCTTTTCGATTGGACGATCCAATACCAAAATGAGAGAGGGAAGAACGGTAACGCAGCAAATCACTCCCAGTAAAACTCCCTTTGCCATGACAATACCTAAATCCCAGCCGAGGGTGAAGCTCATAAAGCAG
>CALCVR010000007.1 GCA_937905915.1 uncultured Eubacteriaceae bacterium | reverse complement strand
TGGCAAAAAGTCCTAGCTTTGCAAAAGCGGCGATGGAGTATCCCAATGCTTTGGCAAAGGTTTCGATAAAAGATCCACAGCCGGAGGAACAAGCCTCATTAAGCATGATGCTGTCCACAGCGCCGTTGCGGATTTTAAAGCATTTCATATCCTGGCCACCGATGTCCAGGATAAAATCCACGTCCGGATTAAAGTGCTGGGCGGCTTTCAAATGGGCCACTGTTTCTACTAGTCCAGCGTCGCAGTTGAAGGCGTTTTGAATGAGATCCTCGCCATAGCCTGTAACAGCGCTTCCCTTTACCGTGATGCGATCGCCACAAGTGTTGTAAATCTTCTTTAGTTCCTGCTCCACAATAGCCACCGGATTGCCCTGGTTGGAGGCATAGTAGCTGTAAAGAAGGCCTCCTTGGGGAGTAATGAGCACCAGTTTAGTTGTGGTGCTGCCGGCATCCACTCCCAGATAGGCATCTCCTCTGTAGGTAGAGAGATCCACTTGCGGGACGTTTTTGGAATTGTGGCGTTTTTGAAAATCCTCATATTCCTTCTGAGAGGAAAACAGCGGCTCCAAGGTATTCTGGATGCTGACCTGTTCGGTGGAATTTTCCAACAAAGACAGTACTTCTTCATAGGACAAGGTTTTCAGCTTGCCACTGTAGAGAGCTGCGCCGATGGACACAAAACAATCGGCATTTTCCGGGAAAATAGCGTTTTTCGGGGAAAGATGCAGCGTTTCTACAAACCGCTTTCTCAAGCCTTTGAGGAAAAAGAGGGGGCCTCCTAAGAATACCACTTTCCCCTCAATACGACGGCCCTGAGCTAGTCCCGCCACCGTCTGGTTAACCACCGCCTGGAAAATAGAGGCGGCGATGTCCTCTTTCCTGGCGCCTTGGTTGAGCAAAGGCTGGATGTCGGTCTTGGCAAACACGCCGCAGCGAGAGGCGATGGAATAAATCTTCTCATACCCTTCGCTCAGCTTGTCCAGCTCGTCGGGGGTGACGGCCAACAAAGTGGCCATCTGGTCGATAAAGGCCCCGGTACCGCCGGCGCAAGAACCGTTCATGCGTTCTTCCA
>CALCVR010000006.1 GCA_937905915.1 uncultured Eubacteriaceae bacterium | reverse complement strand
AAGAACTTCGTTGGAAATTTGAAAGAGATAAGAATCATAGCTGCTCCAATTGAGACATCCAGTGAGAAAGTCGTGGGTCTGGTTAAACGCGTGTTCTTTCTGCATATTGCGTTTGATGATTTCACTAAGTAGAAAATAGGAGATGGACAACAACATGGTAGTGGCGTCCAGATGTTCTCTAGGATTTTCGATGCCTACATAGCCGTACAGCTGATTTTTTTCCAGGAGAGCCACCGCATAAAAAGCACGAACATTTTTGCGCTTCATTTCAAAATATTTCACAGGGAAGATGGATCGAAGCGGTTCTAAATCGTGGTACACTACCACATGCTTTTTACATAGATGCTCGATCCAATCAGAATTATCATTGTAGGGTAGTGAGCTATTGCTTTCAGTGCAGGCGGTATCATCCAACCACTCATAGGTGACGTACATCCCGGCATCCTCGAGATTGGTTCTGACAAAGTAGCAGCGGTCGGCGCAGTAAAACCTACCAAGACGCTCTAAAATACCATCGATTCCAATGTCAATGGTTTGAGCTGACAGTAAAAATCCAGCTGATTCTAGAAGGAGTCTGTCGGCTGAGTTCTGTCCATCTGGCGCATCCTGATTGCAATGAGGCGTATATAATTCCAGCCTAGCAGGTCGTCCGTCCCACTGAATAATCTTACCTTGAATGGAAAAACGCTTGTGTAGCTTTACATTTCGATTTTCCCAGCACTTAAAACCATCCTCATCCGGTTGATGATTTTGGCAAAAGATACAAGGTTGGGAAAATCCCTGTAAAAGCTTATAACACTTGCGGCCGAAATAGTCGTTGCCCGAGATGCCAAACTCATTTTTTGCCATGGCGTTCATATAAAGCATATCATAGGTTTCGTAATCGATGATAAAGATCATTTGATTGAGTTCATCTAACATACAATCCAACCCGCTATGCTGCTGGGCAATGCAGGAATTTGTAAGCATCTCTGATGTATTTTGATAGTAGGTTTGATTCTGGTAAGAGATATACTGTGCTTTGCCATGCTTTTTAGCATTGTAAAGGGCGGAATCGGCCTCTTGAAACATGGTCTCGAATTGAGCCTGATCATAGGAGGCGATGGAGATGCCGATGGAACAGGTAACTTTTAAAGGAATCTCGCCAGTGGGATAAGAGAGATGAAGTAGTTTACACAGATTTTCTGCTTGACAGAAAGCTTGCTGTTCTCCGCTGATTTCCTCCAAAAATACTAAAAATTCATCCCCGCCGATGCGTCCAGCTAAGCTGTTCTTTTGTAAATTGGAGTGTAGAATATGTCCGATCTCCTTAAGCACTTTATCGCCGTACAGATGGCCATGTTGATCGTTAACCTGTTTAAAATTATCCAGGTCCACGATAAATAAGGCGCATTGACCATCCTGCTTCCGTTTGTGCTTAAGGATGCCTTGAATCATGGACTCAATGGTGAATTTGTTGTAGAGCCCAGTAACCGCATCCTTCTCAGCGCGCTCCCGCAAAGCCAGCTCCATCTTTTTGCGCTTGTCGATATCTTGAATGCAGATGAACATTATGAGATCGCCGGTTTCAGGGTCAGTCAACATGGTAATGTGAAAAGAAGTCCAGATAATTCCTCCAGAGAGATCGGCGCATCGAAATTCAGCCGAAAAAGACTGTTCTCCACTGCGGAAAAAAGACCACAGGGCTGGTAGATTAAATGCTTCTTGATATCGTTTGCGATCCTCATTGTTGGCAATATGGATCCCCATTCTCCGATACAATTCTGTATAAAGTTTTACGTTAAGAAGATCGTGGGGACACTCGTTTTTGCTCCAGAAGTTGACAACGCTATTGGCGCTTAGGTTGACTTTGATGGACATTAAGACATCCACTGACAGCATTTCGCGAAGCTGTTCTTCTTGGATAAAACGATGTTCAGCATATTTTTGAGCTGATATATCTGCCGAAACAGCCACTGCTCGGATAGGAGCTCCATTCTCATCAAAAATGGTGGTATAATTGATTTTTCTCCAATGATAGTGGCTATCAGGAGAACGTAAGCGAGCCACACAGCTGGCCGTCTTAGCGCCCTGAAAAAGGGCGTCGTACATAGATAAAAAATCCCGGATGCTGTCGGGATGAACAAAACCGTCTTGAATTAAACTATCGGGGACATTTTCAATGCACTTGCCAAACCCAAAGACCTCTTGCGATTTTGCCGATTGGATAACCCTGCGGTTGACAATGTCGTATTCCCACACGTTGATATCGGTTTGACTGATGGCAATTTGAAACCGTTCTTCACTCCAGCGGAGTTGTTGTTCCATCTCTTTACGCTGTGTGATGTCGATAACCATGCCGCTTAACATGGTGCCTTGAGGTGTTTCTGAAAATCCGGCGCTCATCAGCAACCAAATAATTTTTCCATCTCGGCGAATGATGCGGTATTCAAACGAGACGTTGCTCTTTTTAGATTCCATGGCATGATGAAGTTGTTGCGAGATGCGTTGGAGATCATCGGGATGAACCACCTGGATGGCTTCATTGTTGATTTCTTTCTGCATTTGTTCCTTGGTGTATCCGTGCAAAGCGTAATAACTATCGTTGGCAAAGAGGACGGTAAAGGTATCGTCCATCCTGGCTTTAAAAATACCGCCTAGGTTTCCTAGGGCAACTGATGTCAATTCATCCTCTCTTTCCATTTGACTGGTGATGTCCATACAGACGCTGACAATGGCCTCTCGGCCGTCATCGGTTTGCAGTTTTTTCCCCCGGCTGGAGATATATATAATAGATCCATCCTTTTTGATCATACGGTAGGTGTAGGGATAACAGTCCGAATGGGAAAAGGAATCGATCATGGTACGGCGCAAAAGATCACGATCATCAGGATGAATGCAGTTGAGGATATCACCCTGGGTGCGTTGAATGAATTCCTCATAAGAATACCCAAGGTAGGAGAGCAGTTGATCGTTGATAAAATAAAGAGGATAGCCCGGCTCATTGTATTGTCCCATCATACCGCTGGGCATCATTTCAT
>CALCVR010000005.1 GCA_937905915.1 uncultured Eubacteriaceae bacterium | reverse complement strand
ATGGGATTGTAGCCTTTTTCTCTTAAAGCGTCATACACTATGGTTAAAATGCGTTTCATCTCATCCTCATGGTCGCCGCCGATAGAAAAGGTCATGGTCTTATCAAACATTGTAACCCCCTCCTTCTGTCCTTCCCATTATACAATAACAAGCTTGACAATTCAATCGCTAAACGAAAATAAAATTCGCAGGCTTAAGAACGCAATTCCGCGCCGATTTCGCCAAGTGCTTTAATGGCTTTTTGAATGATGGAATCACATTCTGCATCGGTGAGAGTAGAGGCGTGGGAACGAAGCAGTAAACTAAAAGCTACGCTCTTTTTCCCTTCGGGAATCTGTTTGCCTTTGTAAACGTCGAAAAGCTCCAACTTCTCCAGTCGCTGCCCCGCTGCTTTCCGGATGACATTTTGCAATGTGAGCACCGGAATACTGTCGTCACACACCAATGCCAAATCCCTTGTCACGGCAGGAAAACGGGGGAGTGGTTTATATTGTATGCTAGCCACATGATTTTCATACATAAGGTTAAAATCCAACATGGCTACATAGGCGCGGGAACCGATGCCATAGGCCTCCTGTACCAGAGGATGCAGTTCTCCAACAACGCCTAATTGTTTCTCACCAATGGTCAATTTTGCACAGCGTCCCGGATGGAAAGCAGGTTCATCCTTCACCGCCGTCACATCATATTCTATGACACGTAAAGCGTCCAGGAGGCCTTCCACTGCGCCTTTGATGGAATAAAAATCAGCTTCTGGACCATATTGGCCTAAGACAACGCATTTTTTCTCCAGCGGTAGATCCTCTCCTTCTTGAGGGATATATTCGGTAGCCAACTCATATACAGCGGCCGAAAGGTTCCGGTCGGCGAAGTTGTTGCCAAGGACCTGGCACATGGAGGGCAGCGCCGTGGTACGCATAATGCTGGTGTCTTCGCCCAAAGGATTGGCAATTACAACCGATTGACGCAGACCACTATCGGCACGCATGCGGATGCGGTCATACTCTTTCGGGCTGATAAAGGAATAGGTAGACACCTCAGAGTATCCCAAAGCCAGCATAGTGGCATTCACTGAGCGCTTAAACTGTTGCTCGGGAGTATATCCTCCTTGTGCGCTGCCTCGGATGGTGGTGGATGGGATCTTATTATAGCCGTAGAACCGGGCAATTTCTTCGGCTATATCCGCCTTGCATTCGATATCGCTGCGGAAGGAGGGGGCGATGACTTGACCGTCTTCCACCTTAAATTCCAGATTCTTCAGGATATCGATCATATCTTGCTCAGGGATTTGAATACCCAGGAACCGGTTGATCCACTGGGCGTCCAGCGGGACAGTGCGCAACGTCTTATCTGAGCAATCCACTTCCACAATGCCGTCGCACACGTCGCCAGCATCCAACAGCTCCACCAGTTGACAGGCCCTTTCCAAAGCCGGAATGCAGTTTTCCGGATCCAGGCCCTTTTCAAAACGGCCGGAGGATTCAGTGCGCATACCCAACTTTTTAGCCGTAACGCGGACAGAGGGACCAGAGAAACAGGCCGATTCAAATACAATGGTATTGGTATTATCAAAGATACTGCTGAATTCGCCGCCCATAACGCCAGCTACCGCCATGGGTTTCTGGTCATCGGCAATGACCAGCATGTCGGAAGTCAAGGTGCGTTCCACACCGTCTAAGGTGGTAATGGTCTCTCCATCTACGGCACGGCGTGCATCAATATTATGGCCCGCCATCAGATTATAGTCAAAGGCGTGCATGGGCTGGCCGTATTCCAGCATGACGTAGTTTGTAATGTCCACAATATTGTTGATAGGGCGGACGCCGCAGGCCCGCAGACGCTCCCGCAGCCAGCGAGGGGAAGGGGCTACGCGGACGTTTTTAACCACTCTCGCCGCATAGCGATAACATAAATCTGGAGCGCTGATTTTCACATTCAAAAGTTCTGCTGCATTGCCGTGGCCGCCTTTGACCTCCGGCTTAGGAATGGTAAGAGTCTTGTGGAAGGTGACGGCAGCTTCTCTAGCCAAGCCGATAATGGACAAGCAATCAGGGCGATTGGATGTAATCTCAAAGTCAAAGACAACGTCATCCAGGCCGATAGCCTTTTTGATATCCATACCCAATGTATGGTCGCACTCGTCGGTAAGGATAAAGATGCCGTCGGTGATAACACCGGGAAAATCATTGGCAGTAAGTCCCAGCTCTTCGATGCCGCACATCATGCCCTGGGATTCTACGCCTCGCAGTTTCCCCTTTTTAATGTTGATCCCACCCGGCAGTTTAGAGCCGTGCAAAGCCACTGGGACATAGTCCCCTTCAGTCAAGTTGGTGGCGCCGGTCACGATGGTAATGGGGGAGTCTTGCCCCACATCTACCGAGCAAACCACCAATTTATCGGCATTGGGATGGGGCGAGATGGTGAGTACCTGACCCACCACAACATTTTCAATTTCGCTGCCTTCCTGCTCATATCCTTCCACCTTGGAACCGCTCATGGTAAGAGCTTCCGAAAAAGCACGGGGAGGCATATCCTCCAATTGAACAAAATCATGCATCCATTTGGTTGAAAGCTTCATTGTGCGTCACCTCCTACTAAAATTGGGAAAGGAATCTCAGGTCATTGTCGTAAAACAGCCGCAGGTCATTGATGTTGAAGCGGCGCATGACCACGCGTTCTAAGCCAATGCCGAAGGCAAAGCCGCTGTACTCCTCCGGATCAATGCCGCAAATCGACAACACCTTGGGATGAACCATGCCGCAGCCCAAAATCTCAATCCAGCCCTCGCCTTTGCATAAACGGCATCCTTCACCGTGACAGGCAAAACATTGGATATCCACTTCGGCCGAGGGTTCGGTAAAGGGAAAGTGATGGGGACGGAACCGAACTTGAGCATCCTCGCCATACAAACGGCGGACAAACACTTCCAACGTACCCTTTAAATCGGCCATAGTAATGCCTTTGTCCACCACTAACCCTTCAATCTGGTGGAAGAGGGGGGAATGGGTAGCGTCTACAGCGTCCGAACGATAGACGCGGCCCGGGGCAATGATGCGGATAGGGGGCTTGCGCTTTTCCATAGTGCGGATTTGTACAGGAGAAGTCTGAGTGCGTAGCACCGTATTATCGTTAATGTAAAAGGTATCCTGTGTATCGCGGGCGGGATGGTTCTTTGGAATATTGAGGGCCTCAAAATTATAATAGTCTAATTCCACTTCCGGCCCCTCAGCGATATCAAAACCCATGCCGATGAAGATTTCTTCCATCTCCTCCAGCACCAC
>CALCVR010000004.1 GCA_937905915.1 uncultured Eubacteriaceae bacterium | reverse complement strand
TGGGATGCCGGGTCGTATTGGTAGAGATATATCCGGGAACCATTGGCGTTGTAGACAACCATAGGTTCCATCAATCCCTCATTCCCCAGCCCCAGAAGGCCAGCCAGTTCATTGTAATCGGTGCCGAGAGGATCCAGCAGCCGGATTAATGCCTCTACATACGGGCGATAGGTCTCCCAATCGGCGTTCTCAATGCTCAGCTCAAAAATCACCTCCTGGATATAGTTGGTTTTCTTGTCGCAGCCGAGCATAACTTTTAGGTTAAGATCCGGCGACACCTCAAAACAGGAGAGATCCGCATCCAGAGTACCATATTGGTTCAGGATAAAATCGCCCAGTGGATTTTTATAAGACGGAAGCAGCTGATTAAAATAGCGCTGAAACTCATCAGGAGTGATTTCAAACACATCGTTTTCACATTTAACAGTGGGAACGGTCTCTGGCTGGACCGGCTCAGAGGGATTCCTTGATACGGAGAAATCCCCTGACATTTGGGAAGACGCTTGAGCCGATGGACGGTTAGAGGACTGTATAGGACGATCAATCCGCCGCCATACGGTAAAGGTGCAGCTGGAACACAACACGCAGAGAAAAGATACCGCAAAAAGCAAACATATGATTTTTTTCATTTTTCTCCCTCCTGTTCTTATAGATAAGATACAATAAAATTTCAAAAAATACAAGTTAAATATGTGGACAATAGTCACATTTTAAACGTTATAGTGAGAAAATGATAAAAAAGCGCCCTTTGCTATTAAAACAAAGGGCGCTTTTTTTTATAGAGAAATCACAGGTATTGTTTCATGCGTTCAATGTTGTTCTGTTCCTGACGGATGAGACGATTGGCCATGTTGCGGACCGGGTCGTCGATATCGGAATGTTCCCGGACCTGTTTGGTCATCTGGACGATACCCATGGTGCTGCCGTTGATCATCATCTCGGCGATGTGGCTGGGGGGAGAGTCGATGAGGGTGTTGACCTGGATGGAGCTCCACAGGGATGCTTTTGACAAAGGCCCGTTGTCGATGGGGGCGGTACCGCGCTGAGCCAACTCCTGACGGGCTTGGCTGGCGAATTGGCTATACTGTTCGCTTTGGGTAGTGAGATCGGATTTCAGTTGTTTGTCATCCACCTTTTTGCTGACGGTATCAATAGCGTCGATGCCCATTTTGCTGTTTTGATAGATTTCGTTGAGAAGCGCTACATTGCAGTTTTGTTCCATAAAAGAATCCTCCTAATCATTTTCCTTTGGGGGAACTTCATTCCCCATAGTAGGCTTGTTTATAGATGCCGGCCAGCTCAGACACCAGCGGCATCCGCGGATTGACGGTGGTGCATTGATCCTCAAAGGCCTTGTCGGCCAAGGCGTCTACCTTGCTCATAAAGTCAGCTTCGTCCACGCCGGCTTCCTGGATGGAAGCCGGCATGCCCACCTGACGGTTTAATTCCTTGACGGCCTTGATGAGATTTTCCACGCTTTCCTCGATGGTGCTGCCGGCTATCCCCAGATGCTTGGCGATTTCGGCGTACTTTTTGTCGGCTACAAAGGTCTCGTACTTGGGCCACGCCACAAACTTGGTGGGCAGAGAGGCATTATAGCGGATGACGTAGGGCAGTAAGATGGCGTTGGCGCGTCCGTGGGCCAGCTGATGGTATTCGCTGCCCAGCTTATGGGCCAGGGAATGGTTGATGCCTAAAAAGGCATTGGTAAAAGCCATGCCGGCGATGCAGGAGGCGTTGTGCATTTTCTCCCGGGCCACAGGATCCTTGGCTCCGTTTTGATAGGAGCGGGGAAGGTATTGGAATACCATCTCGATGGCCTTGATGGCGAGGCCGTCGGTGTAGTCGGAGGCCAGGGTGGAGACGTAGGCCTCCATCGCATGGGTTAAAACGTCGATGCCGGTGTCGGCGGTGCTGACAGGAGGCATGGTCATGGCGAACTGGGGATCAATGATAGCCACATCGGGAGTAAGCTCATAATCGGCCAAGGGGTATTTGATGTTGCCGTTTTTGTTGTCGGTGATGACCGAGAAGCAGGTGACCTCCGACCCGGTGCCGGAGGTGGTGGGGATGGCCACAAACTGCGCCTTGTCGCCCAAGCGGGGGAAGGAGAAGGTGCGTTTGCGGATGTCCATAAACTTCAGGCGCATGCCGCCAAAGGAGGTGTCAGGATGCTCGTAAAAGAGCCACATGCCTTTGGCGGCGTCGATGGCCGATCCACCGCCCAGAGCGATGATGACGTCCGGCTGGAAGTCGCACATGGCTTCCACGCCCTTCATAATGGTCTCCACCGAGGGATTGGGTTCCACATCGGAGTAGATTTCACTGTGGCAATACTCCTCCCGCTTGCGCAGGTAGTAGAGCACCTTGTCCACATAGCCCAATTTGACCATGGTGGGATCGGTGACGATAAAAGCACGCTGGATGTGGGGCATCTTCTCCAGGTACTGGATGGAGTTGTTTTCAAAATAGATCTTGGGCGGCACCTTGAACCACTGCATGTTGACCCTTCTTTTTGCCAGGCGCTTACGGTTGATGAGGTTGACGGAGGAGACGTTGGAGGTGGTAGAATTGCGGCCAAAGGAGCCGCATCCCAAGGTGAGGGAAGGAGTATTGGTGTTGTAGATGTCGCCGATGGCGCCTTGTGAGGAAGGGGAATTGCAGATGACGCGTCCCACCTTCATCTCCCGGCCATAGGCCTTGACCAATTCAGGATCATTGGAATGGATGACGGCTGAATGTCCCAGTCCACCCAGTTCCAGCATAGCCTTGGCTTTGGCGAAGCCCTCACGCCAATCTTTTACCACGAAATAGGCCAGAACAGGGGATAACTTTTCCCGGGAAAGGGGATACTCAGGGCCTACGTCGGGAAGGCGCGCAATGAGGATCTTTGTGTCCTCGGGGAAGCGGCTGGTTTGCCCACCACATCGGGATTGACGGCCTGTTTCTTGGGGTTGATGACGAAATCCGAGACCTTTTGGATCTCCTCCTTGTTGAGGAAATAACAACCGTACTTGGTCATAATTTCTTCAAACTGAGGGGCAATATCCTTATCCACAATGGCGGCCTGTTCGGAGGCGCAGATCATGCCGTTGTCAAAGGTCTTGGACAAGATTAGGTCGGTGCACGACCGCTCCAACTTGG
>CALCVR010000003.1 GCA_937905915.1 uncultured Eubacteriaceae bacterium | reverse complement strand
GTTGTCTCGTCCCATGTCACTCCAGCTTTTCGGAGAGCTTCTAACAAGAGGCTTTGCGGGATGCCTTCCACCCCTAACTTTCCCTCCTTAGAGGGCTTATCCTTTCGCTTCTCCTTGCCTAAGATATCCGGGATGTACGCATGCTGGATCTGGGAAGCCGGAATACAACCCGATAAATAATTGCGAATGACAAATCCAGCCCCATCGCTGTCGGTAAGAATGAGAATTCCCCTTTCTTCTGCCAAACGACGGATAAGATTCATCTTCTCCTTATCTTTAAAGATGCCAAATCCATCGGTGGGAATAATGATGGCGTCTAAAAGGGAGCTTAATTTGATTTTATCATATTTGCCCTCTACAATAACGGCCTGGCTTAGTGAAATCAATGTCTTTCCCCTTCCCTACATCATCAGCTGGACAATGGTCTGTTCCAGAACCACCCGACTGTCCACTCGGGATCCTTTTAGCTTGCAGTCGGCTTCGTACAACAAATCCAGCTGCTCCCTCAGCCGTTCGATATCCAGACGGGAGGCATCTCTGGCGGCGTTTCGGAGGCGGAACTCCTTACCTCGATAGTTAAAGTCTTTGGCTAAGTCTTCTGCCCGAATCCCTCCCAAAGAGGCTACTTTGGCCCGGTAGAGATCTACGACGCTCATACACAGCACCGATAAAATAGCCACCGGTTCCTCCTTTTGGTTGAGAAGAGTATCCAAAATGGAAAATGCTTTTGTAATATCACGTTTTGTAATAGATCGTGACAGATCAAACACCGTGGATTCCAGCGTTGGGATGGCCACGGCGTCGATATCCCTGCGGGTAATCTCCCCTTCTCCCAGCATGGAGCAAACCTTATCCAGCTCCCCGCTGAGCACCTGGAGGTCATTGCCGCACAACTCTACCAGATACCGGGCTACGTGGGGACTAAGGGTACAGCCTCGTTTGAGAGCGGAGGAACAAAGCAGTTTGGAAAGCGAAGCCATATCCCGGTGATCCAGTTGTATGCTGCATCCCACGGCATCAATCTTCTTGATCAGGCTGCGCCATTTGGACGACTTTTTGGGATTGCACTGCACGGCGTCCAGACGGATAATAAAAACACAGGTGTGAGGCGGGTCCTTGAGCAGTTTTGCCAGCTTATCCTGATCGGCCGCTTTGAGGGATTCGGCATCCAGATCGACGAGCAGGACAGAGCGTTTCTCCGCCATCACCGGCAATGTCTCCACTGCATCCACAATCTCGTCTATGGAAGTATCCTTCCAGTAAAACTGCATCTGATTAAACTGCTCCATCCCTTTGGGCACTGCTTTGCTGAAAAGCTTTTGGCTATAGTGCTTCTTCAGCATCTGTTCGTCCCCATACAACAGGTAGACCGGCGCAAGTTCTCCCGCCTGGATCTGTTTCTTTAATTCTACTTCTCCAATGTCTGGCATATTCTTTCCCTCCTTTAGTCCCGCCGAATGATTACATCCCCCCGGCCGCGGGTCATGATGATCAGGTCGTTTTGTGGCGTTACAGTAATATTTTCTATCTCCCGTTCGGCTAGGTAGATGGGAGACAGCCCACCGGAAGGCGTCAACGCCAGGTCAGGTGTACATTTGTGAAAATTGGCCGGCAGCTCTTTTCCCAGAAGCGCTACATCCGGATGGTGGAAAACAGGAGCTCCGTTTCTTCCGCCTTTATGTACATGGCGCTTTCTTCCTCTTCCCGGTGGATCGTTATGGAAAGTCCATCCCAAAGCTGGAGATTGGCGTGGTCGTAGGGATAAAACTCTGTATCCGGCGCCGCTGCTTTCAAAGCAGTCAGATCAGCCTCTGTTGGAGCCAACACCATATCCACCGGCATGCTTTCCAGCAATTCTTGTGCTCCCGATGCAAATTCGTCTTCTAGGGAGGGGAGAATAAGAACTTCCAGCTTGCGAATGCCTTCTTCCTGTAAATAATGTGTCACCTGTGAGGCGGCGTTATAAGCCCCGCCGCATCCCACCACTGCCGAACGGCCGTCCCGGACGAGGACAGTTGACAGAACATCTTCGCTGTTCATCACCTTGATGGAAGTGACACCCCGCATGAAAATCTGATAGGAAAGGACGCCTGTCATCAAAACAATCACCGACAAAGCGGTACAGGATTTGAAAAGCGATGCATTCTTGCGCAGTACAAAAGCCAGGCAAAACAGGAGGATGGTCCCCGCCAACCACACCAATACGAATCCTTGAGAGGTGGACACCACCGCAAAAGGAATATCGGACAAAAGACCGGTTATGCCTATGAGGTATTTGGCCAAAAGCCCCGCTAAAAGCAAACATGGATTGCCGATAAAGCTAAGGATCCCCATGGATTGAAGCATGGAGCCAATACCGCTGGCGATCATCATAACCGATGCCGGGAGCATACACAGCACATTGGTGACCGGTGCGATGAGAGATATCCGTTCAAATACGACAATCATAACAGGCAGCAGGAATAAACTGGCCGACAGCGACTGCGCTACCGTTGCGACCATCCCATTTAGGATCCGGCGTCCCCGTTTTACCCTTTCAAACGGGCGGTTTATCCAGGATTCCATCCGGCCGGACAGGACGATGATACCCAATGTAGCCATAAACGACATGAGCAACCCGATATCCAGAACGGCAAACGGGTTTAGGACGGTCAAAAGTAGAGCCGCTAGTCCAAGGGAATTGAGGGAATCGGCCTTCTTGCGCACAGCCAGCCCCAAAAGATAGAGGATACTCATCACACCGGCCCGCATGACCGACGGCGTAAAACCTGTGAGCGCCATGAATCCAAAGGCAAATCCCGCCGTTAGGAGAGCTGCGATGCGGCGGTTTACTTTAAGCCTCGTAAGCATCAGCAGGAGAAATCCGGTTAAAATCGAGACATGGGCGCCGGACACCGCTAATAAGTGGGCGATGCCGGAATCCCGAAAATCCTGCTTGATTTTCGGGTCGATCTGATCGTCGGCGCCCAACAAAACGCCGTTAATAACTTCGGCCTCCTCGGAAGATAAACTTTTCCGGTTGGATTCCATAAGCGCTTGACGAGCATCCACAACAAATGCATAGGCGGGACGAACTTCTGCTTCCTTTACCTGGACATCCCCCAGCGTATAGGCTGCAATATAGGCGCCTTTCTCCATTTTGGCCCCGCTTTTGTAAAAGTGAATATCGGCCGAAATGGTGTCAAAGGTTCCGGCTGGCAATTGGCCGCGGCAAGAAAGCAAGATATCAAATTCCTGCGGCGCGCCGTCCACATCCACAGCCGTCAACTTTACCGGGTATACCATCTTCTCCCCTTTAGGGATGGGAAGATCGGTGACGACGCCTTCCACCCGGCAGTTGACGCCGTCGAGACTTTGGACAGGCTCTACCATCATAAGCGTAAAGAGAAAAATTGAGCCCATCGCAGCCGCTGCTGTCAGCAGTGCGGTGGGCACAACTTTTACTTTACGAGTCGTAGGCGCCAAAAGCGAGACCACTCCCGCCGTCAAGAGCAAAAAGAAAAGGGCGATGGTTCCGCCAATAGGGCAAAAGGTCCCCATGAGCAATGCGAAAAACCATGAAAATCCCACTACGGCGGCTGGACGTCTCATTGTTGCCTCCCCTTGTGTTGTCATCGCTTTTTGTAGATAAGAACCCTTTAGTCCTTAAAAAATAGGGGAAGCGGCTCCAGATAAATAATATCTTTCCGGTCGGCGGCATCTCCCTCGGCCAAGACAGCTGCCTGGCCTACAATCGTGCCTCCAGCCTGGCCGATCAGCTCATCCATCGCATGGAGGGATTCCCCGGTACTGATGACGTCGTCCACTACCAAAACCCGTTTCCCTTTGAGTTTCGCAGCGTCTTCCCGGCTGATATACAAGGTCTGGAGCCGGTCGGTGGTGATGGAACGCACCTCCACCTTCAAGGGATCGGGCATATAGAGCTTGGTGGACTTGCGGGCCACGATATATTCCCCACAGCCTTGACGGGCCATCTCGTAAGCCAGCGGAATGCCCTTTGCCTCAGCGGTCACCACCACGTCGTGCTGTGGGCACCGTTTCAGAAGCTCTTCTGCGGCCTTGACCGTCAGCTCCACGTCGCCAAACATGATAAATGCCGCAATATCCAGTGTATCGCTGACCGGACAAATGGGCAGCTGACGGGTAAGGCCGCATACGTTTAATTCATAGGTCCTCATTGTTTTACTCCTTTTTCAGCAAGGGAAATATGCTATTTTCCTCCTGGGAGGGGAAAGGCTTATGAAACAGCCTTTCCCCTTCTTTTTCTAACGCCTATCAGCCGGGAGGCCATCCCAGATTACGGCCGGCCAGCATATGAAAATGCAGATGATTTACCGTCTGACCGCCCTGTTCGCCACAATTGTTGACCAGACGGAAGCCATCCTTTAGATTCTGTTCCTTGGCGATTTTAGCGGCGATCTCAAAGATATAGGCCACGATGCCGCTGTTTTCTGCGTTGATGCAGGCCGCCGACTGGATGTGCTGTTTGGGAATGATAAGCACATGAAAGGGCGCCTTAGGATCGATGTCGTGAAACACCAGCACCTTATCGTCCTCATACAGCTTTTTGGAGGGGATTTCCCCTGCCGCAATCTTACAGAAAAGGCAATCTTCCACGTGAAAAACCTCCTTTTATTCCCGTCTCTGACGGGTTTGTTTTTTGTATTGAAAGCTTGGCCTTTTTCATTTTCTGAAAAAGCCAGGCCTCTTTTGCTATTTGGAAAGCTGTGCTTCCAGAATATCGTTTAAAGCGTTAAGGGCTTCGTCCACTTTTGTGACGTCTTTGCCGCCAGCCATGGCGCGGTCAGGACGTCCGCCGCCCGATCCTCCGGCAATTTTGGCCACCTCCCGGACGATATTGCCCGCGTGGGCGCCCTTGGCCATAGCCCCTTTACTACAGGCGCAGGCAAAGCTGACGGTGCCTTTTTCCTCCTGGATGCCGGCTACAACCGCTACCAAGTCCATGCCGTCGCCTTTAAATTGGTCGCACAGATTGCGCAGCATATCGGCATTCGCCCCTGTAAATGCCGCTCCAATGACCTTGATTCCTTGGACGTCCTTGGCATTTTTAAGCAAGTCCTTGACCCAGGCATTGGTCAAACGATTGTTAAGGCGTTCAATCTCCTTATCCTTTTCCTTGAGTTCTAAGGCAATCTGGGCGGCGCGGCGGACCATATCGCCGGTACCCGACGCCTTGAGTGCCGCGGCTGCTTCGGTAAGGATGGTATTTGCCAAATCAAAAGCGTCCAGCACACCCTGGCCGGTTACAGCCTCGATGCGGCGTACACCGGCTGCCACCGAGCCCTCCGATATAATCTTAAAGAGGCCCAGTTTGGCGGTATTGTCCACGTGAGTGCCGCCGCACAGTTCCACCGACCAATCTTTGACATCCACAACACGGACGATATCCCCATATTTTTCACCAAACAAGGCCATAGCGCCTAGTTTACGGGCTTCATCAATGGGCATTTCGGAAGTGGCGACCTCCCGGCCTTCCAGAATAATATCGTTGATTTCCCGCTCCACTTGGCGCAGTTCCTCAGGAGTCAAAGCGGAAAAATGGGTAAAGTCAAAACGTACAGACCGGTCGCTGACCAGCTGCCCCGCCTGTTCCACATGGGTTCCCAACACCCGGCGCAGCGCCGCTTGCAGCAGATGGGCTGCCGTATGGTTGCGCATAATGGCCTGACGGCGTTTTTCATCCACCTTGGCATCGGCTTTGTCGCCCACATGCACTTCTCCACTGATCAATTTCCCTTGGTGGTAAATAGCTCCGGCATGGGTTTTATGAGTATCGGTTATTTCAAAGACAAAGCCGGCTCCTGTGATCATGCCAGTGTCCCCTACCTGGCCGCCGCTTTCGGCGTAGAAGGGGGTGGAATCCAGCACCAAAATGGCCTCCTGGCCTTCGGTCACCGTCTCGGCCCATTCGCCGCCGGACACCATAGCTGTCACCGATACGTTATCCTGCTCCATGCGCTGGTAACCGACAAATTCCGTGGCGGGAAGCTCCTCCAACAGGGATTTGGATCCAGCCCATGCCTCGCCGTCGGAGGATTTCCGGGCGGCTCTGGCTCGTTCCCGCTGCTGGCGCATAAGCTCATGGAAGCTCTTTTCATCGGCTTTCATATTTCTTTCACTGAGGATTTCCAACGTCAGGTCGATGGGGAATCCAAAGGTATCGTATAGTTTGAAGGCATCTTGTCCGGACAGCTCTTCTCCATCCAGCTCATCAATCATAGCGTTCAGAAGCTGAAGGCCCTGATCAATGGTTTTGCCAAAAGCCTCTTCCTCGTTGGCAATGAGTTTTTTGATAAAGTCCCGCTTTTGCATCAGCTCAGGATAAGCCTCTTTGTTCTCCTGGATAACAGTGTCGCACACCTGGGCCAGGAAAGATCCCTGAATGCCCAGCAAACGTCCATGACGGGCGGCGCGGCGCAACAGACGACGCAGAACATAGCCCCGTCCTTCGTTGGACGGCATGACGCCGTCCCCCACCATGAAGACGGTAGAACGGATATGGTCGGTGATGACCCGCAGGGATACATCTGATTTGGGGTCGTCCCCATAGTGGATGCCGGCGATGCGGCTAACATGCTGCATGATGTTCCTGACTGTATCCACTTCAAAGAGGTTATCCACCCCCTGCATAATGCAGGCCAGGCGTTCGAGGCCCATTCCGGTGTCGATGTTGGGATGATCCAAGGGGGTGTAATTGCCTTGGCCGTCGCTGTCAAACTGGGTGAACACCAGGTTCCAGAACTCTACAAAACGGTCGCAGTCGCAGCCTACGCCGCAGGTAGGGGAGCCGCAGCCGTATTGCTCGCCCCGGTCAAAATAAAGCTCGGAACAGGGGCCGCAGGGACCGGTACCGTGTTCCCAGAAGTTATCTTCCTTCCCCAAGCGGACGATATGGGAGGCGTCCACACCTACTTCTTTGGTCCAAATGTCAAAGGCTTGGTCGTCGTCCTGGTAGATGGACACCCAGATGCGGTCAACCGGAAGTTCGATGACCTTGGTGCAGAACTCCCACGCCCAAGCGCATGCTTCGTGCTTAAAATAGTCGCCAAAGGAGAAGTTGCCCAGCATTTCAAAATAGGTGCCGTGGCGGGCGGTTTTGCCAACCCGCTCGATGTCCGGGGTTCGGATGCACTTCTGGCAGGTAGTGACCCGTTTATGAGGCGGTGTGACCTCCCCTGTGAAATATTTTTTCATCGGCGCCATGCCGGAGTTGATGAGCAGCAAGCTCTTATCCCCTTGGGGGACTAAGGGGAAACTTTTGAGCCTTAAGTGATCCTTTGTCTCAAAAAACGACAAGTACTTTTCACGCAGCTCATTGAGGCCGGTCCATTTCATGTTCCATCGTCCTTCCTTTACCATGCTGAATTATCGTCTACAAAAGAATAGACCCCCGCCCCGCTATGGGACGGAGGCCTTCCGTGGTACCACCCAAATTGCGTTTTGCCTTATCTAGGGCAAAACGCCTCTTTGCGCCCCTTAACGCGGGGACAAACGCGCGGCTTTCACCGCCGAAGGCTCAGGGATGGCCTGCCAAACGTCCCTGTGCTAGAAACCTTACAGCCAAAGGGGTTCCCTCTCTAAAAGCTGGACGCTGGCTTCTTCCCGTCAAAGCCAAAATCGCATCATACAAAATCACTGTATTGCATCCTGTGATCTTCAAAACACATTGTGCAATTCCTCATACAGGATTTATTATACGATTTCGGTTTTGGGATGTCAACCATTGGACCGGCCTTTGCTTCCCTTTTTCGCCTTTTTCCCGTGTTTTTTTGACTCAATCCTGTGGAACCACAGCTTGTTGGTTTTCTTCTGTGGACGGGGCTGCGGCACGGATCGGAACCTCCTGCCCCCTCTTTCTCATCAGATGCCAAACACCGTCGGCAATGGCACGGAAGGTTGGAGTAGAGGTTTCACTGCCTCTGGGAGAGTCTTCAGCTAATACCGCCACGGCATACTGTGGATTGTCATAGGGGAAATACCCTGCAAACCAAGTCTGGTTGACAAATTCCCCATCCGCTAGGATCCCTGTCTCAGCGGTGGCCGTTTTACCACCGGCGCCGCCAAAAGCTGGTTTCGCACCGGTCCCTGTGCCGTACTCCACCGGTGCCGCCATCATGAGGCGCAAAGCGTCGCAGGTTTCCCCGCTGAGCACCTGTACCGGCTGAGCTTGCTGGACGGGTTCTACCAATTGTCCTGAGGAATCCACAAGCCCTTCCACCAAGTAAGGCTTCGCCAGAGTCCCTCCTGAGGCGATGCACTGCACCATAGACGCCACCTGATAGGGCGTTGCCATCAATTCCCCTTGGCCAAAGGAAAAGTTAGCCAGTGCCGCCGGCATTTTTAGGGTATCCATAGTGGGTAACGTTCCCGCCGCGCTCTGCATGCCGTCGCACAGGGTAAGGCCCGATCCAAAACCCATTTTGACCGTCATATCCAGCAGCTTTTTAGATCCGATTTCCTGACCCAGAGTAATATAATAGGCGTTGCAGGACTGGGCCAAAGCCCCTTCCATATTCTGAACACCGTGGATTCGTTGATGGTAACAATCAAAAGTAACGCCGTAAATATCGACGCTGCCGGTGCAATTGTAAATCCGGTCGGGACTGATGCCATTTTCTAATGCAGCTGCGGCTGTCACCAACTTAAATACCGATCCCACATTATAGGCCGATGTGGTCCGGTTGAGCAAAGGGGCGTCTTCCTCATTGAGAGCGTCCTGTACGTTGTCAGGATCAAAATCTGGTAGGCTGACACTGGCCCGGATGGCTCCGGTACGCACATCCAGTACCACCACCGCTCCCTTTTCCAAATACTGCTTGGCCGCTTTTTGGGCGATATCCTGAATGTCCCGGTCAATGGTCAACATGACCCCGCCGTTTACATTGGCCATGGTATCCTCCACCTTGGGTTCCACGCCGGCCAGGGTTTCCCCTACGGCGTTGACCGAAAAGGTCACTTTGCTCTTTCCTTGGGATTGGCTGAGCCAATCGTCATAGGCCGCTTCGATCCCTTCCACTCCCTGTCCGTCTCCATCCACATAGCCAATAATATGAGGGCAGAGGGGTTCCTCTTCCCGATACCGGGTTAGGTTTGGAAAAAACAGCGCCTTGGTACCAGGGATATATTCCTCCGTCTTTTGCACATACGGTTTTCCTTCTCCAATGCGGTCCAGCATGGTCTGCATCTGATCGTCGGGCAGCACCTGGGAGAAGGCTTGTGTGGTTTGGGGATCGGCTGCAACGGCTGCTTTGTAGCCGTCCTGAAAATTTGTCAGGTGCTGAAGATTGCAGTCGTAAATGCTCCCTCTCCCTTGGGTGACGGTGAGGCTATACGTCCCATTCTGCTGGGCTGCCTGGGTATAGGCCTCTCCCGTAGAAATGCTGAATACTCGCAGTGCCCCTACGGCTAACATGATAGCGATAACCGCGTACACCGCCACCATGCGCATATGCATCTTCTCCATGCTACGTCCTCCTTCGGATCAACCAAAACTCTCTTGCCAAACCGGGCATGTCATAGTTCTATTGTGCCCATATGATTTTGTGGATAGTCCCTTTTTCCAAAAGACGACAAAAAAGCCCTTGGTACAGTCTCCAAGGGCTTTCCTAAGTGATTTATTTTTTACATTACGCCTTTTTGCGCAGCAATGTGCCGGGTTTGACCGGACGGTCGCATTTGACGCTCAATCTCTGCATGGGATGGGGCGCCGCTTCCAGGACGTTTCCTGCCTCGTCCCGCAGATCCTCTATGGGGAGGAAAAAGGGCTGTTCTCTGGGAGGGAGGCAGTCGGCCACGTCCCCGGGGAAAAAACGATTGCGCTGGGTAAGAAACAAGCGTCCGTCCTCCCAGCCTTCGGCCACGGCGATGACCTGGTAATT
>CALCVR010000002.1 GCA_937905915.1 uncultured Eubacteriaceae bacterium | reverse complement strand
ATCAAGGATTGATGGGCGTCACGCAGGACGGTTTCGGTAATTTTAACCTTAGCCAAATTGAGCACCTCTTTTTCCCAAAGTTACTGGAGCGATACCAACTCTTTGCCGGAATCGACATTTTCGCCCTTGCCGACCATAACGCTGGCCACAACGGCATCGCGGGGAGCCATAATCTCGTTCTCCATTTTCATGGCTTCCAGGATAACTAAAACATCGCCCTTCTTGACATTGTCGCCGGGCTTTACCTTGATGTCCAGGATGGTGCCAGGCATCGGAGACGAAATCACTTCAGCGCCAGCAGGAGCGGGGGCAGCAGCAGGGGCGGGAGCCGGAGCGGCAGCAGGAGCAGGAGCTGCTGCTGGAGCAGGAGCGGGGGCCGGAGCGGCAACAGGGGCCGGAGCTGGAGCAGCGCCAGCGGCCAATTCCTCTACCTGAACGTCATAGGCCTGTCCGTTAACGGTAATTCTAAGATTTTTCATGAAAAAGCCTCCTCTATCGTATCAACAAGATCATTTTACAGCGGCATATTGGAATGCTTGCGGGGCAGGGTGGCAACCCGTTTACCGGCCAGCATATCCAAAGCGGCGATTACATTTGCGCGGGTCTCAGCAGGTTCAATAACATTCTCAATATAGCCTGCTTCAGCGGCATCAAAAGGAGTGGCCTCAGTATCCTTATATTCCTGCACCAGCTGGGCACGTTCCTTAAGCGGATCCTTCATCTGGGCCAGTTTATCGTTCCACAGAACTTCTACAGCAGCTGCTGGCTTCATAGCGGAAACCACAGCCTGCGGCCATGCAAATACTACATCCGCGCCAGCGGCTTTACCGGCCAGGGCCATATAAGCGGCGCCCACAGCAGCACCGGTAATAACAGTCACCTTGGGCGTAGTGGCCTCAGCATAGGTATGGGCCACTTTGGCAGCTTCGCGCACTGTGTCAAAGCCTTCGCAGTCTACCAGTGTTACCACCGGCAGAGCAAATGCGTCGGCCATACGGACCATGCGGGCCAATTTCACACTGGAATCGGCATCCAGCTGGCCGTGGATATTGGCAACAACCGTAGCATTGCCAGCCACACGCGCAAAGCCTGCGGTGACATTGCTTCCAAAGCCTTTCAGCAATTCTACCATGGAGCCTGCATCCACTACCGACTCCAGGCCCTCATTACCGGCTGCCTCGGCAGCATCGGCCACAGGGGCAATGCTCAAATTATTGATGGGCAAAAGATTAATGAGGCTGCGCACTGAAGCAATGGCTTCCTCTTCACTCTCTGCCTCTACGTGCACCACACCGGCAGCCTTTTCGGACTCCTCGTGGGCCGTGAGGAACAGCTCACCCTTGTCGCTCTTGACCACCAAGTCTGCCATAGAGGCCATCAGAGCGGCCGATCCGCCGCACACGCCGGCGATCAAAGAGATCTGCGGCACCACGCCCGACAGACGGCTGGCTTTCATCACCAGATCGCCTAACGCGGCCATCATGTCGGCGCCTTCCTTCAAATAAGCGCCGTGAGAATCGTACACACCGACCACCGGAGCGCCGGTCTTAATTGCCAGATCATATACCTTGGCGATTTTCTCGGCCTGTGCACGGCCGATGGCGCCGCCGTTGACGGTGCTGTCCTGAGCAAACGCATAAGCAGGAGCTCCGTCCACCGAGCCGAATCCGGTCACCACTTCTTTTGCAGCGAGGCTGTCCAGCTCCAGGAAAGTCCCCTGGTCAAACAATTTTTCCAGTCGTTTTCTGGCCGGGGATTCACCCATTCCCGCCCGTTTTTCCGACAATATTTTTCGTCCGCTTTCCAAGCTCATCTTGGTTCCTCCATTTCTTGCCAAAGAACCATCCTATTTGGCGAAATCACATTTAATTATACTATATTGTCCACCAACTCACAAGGGAAACCTTGCGACTTTTTTCTAACTTTTGCATTTTTGAAAATATTCTGGCAGGTCTGCCATCATCACGCCATCCTTTTTGGCAAATCCCACCATTTTCATCCGGGATTCCCACGCTTTATCCCCATATTGGATGTGCCGTGCGCCTTGCTCATAGCACAAAGCTGCTGTTGCGCGGACGATTCCGTCCAGCAGACCAATGTCGTCCTCCCAACGGATAGACAATATGGCGGCCATTTCCTCCTCTACTTGGAAGGTTGCACATCCCACCATCTGACCTCTCTCCCATGCGGCCAACGCTTGGGCGTCTGGAGAAACGCCTTCCTCTTTGAGCAAAATGTCCAGCTTGTCCTTTTGGGTGACCGGTAACAATTCCAGCATGCCTAGTCACCTCCTGCGCCGCTGAGGACGTCCGCCGGACGCTGTCTGCATTCCCGGCATCAGACGCTGCAAATCTTCGGGGCGCAGATAACGCCATTTGCCCGGTTTGAGCATCCCTAGCCGCAGCTGGCCGATGGCGGTGCGTTTGAGGCGGGCCACTTCCAGACCTACCGCCTCGCACATCTTGCGGATCTGGCGGTTGCGTCCTTCGCTGATGACAATGCTCAATACCGCACGCCCTTCTTCCTCTGTAAGCAAGGTCACTTGGGCGGGCATGGTCTTGCGGCCGTCGATTTCTACACCGGTGCTCAGCCGGTCGATCTGTTCCTCTGTGACGCCAGGGCGGACCGTCACCCGATAAGTCTTGGGGATATGGTTTGACGGATGGGTGATAGCCTGGGCAAAGGCGCCGTCATTGGTTAAAAGCAGCATACCCTCTGATTCCCGGTCCAGCCGCCCCACAGGATACACCCGTTTTCCCACATCCTTGACCAAATCGGCCACACAGCGCCGATCCATCTCATCGCTGAGGGTGGTGACGTATCCCCTGGGCTTATACAGCATGATATAACACGGCTTTTCCTTGACGGCCGCCACCTTTTTGCCGTTTACCGTCACCAGGTCCCGGGCGGGATTTACTTTATCTCCCAA
>CALCVR010000001.1 GCA_937905915.1 uncultured Eubacteriaceae bacterium | reverse complement strand
CGTATTCGCTAAGCAAAGGCGCACAGGTTTTGCAGGTGTCTTCCCTGGTATAGATTACCAAGCGGTAAGAGTGATCCATTTGGTAAACGGTGCTCTTAGGAATGGCGTCCGGATATTCCCTGGAAAGCCGGGAGCATACGCTCATCAGTTCATCGGCCCCTTTGAACTCATAGACGTACGGCCCATTTAAACGGCGCAGATGCAGTTTCTTGGGCCGGCTCTTTGGATCATACTCCCGGGGCAGGATAGTAAAATACAAAACACATCCGCCGTCCAGAAGCGGCATGGCCTCAATGAGCAATTTCCCTTTTGAGCTGTCAAATCCGGTACGGCGATTGGCTTCATCCAACAGTTCCCAAATGATGCGCCTGGTCTCCATCCGGCCGTAATCCAGCTCCTCAAAGGAGATGGACAGCTGCTCTAGATCGGCCTGGTTTAGGGTGATCCGCAGCCTGTCTTCCCCACATAACTCGATCTTCAAATGACAACAGCCCCATTTCTTTGGTTTGGGAAACGATCTCCCTAGTGTCATGATATGCCATACCCCTCCACAATGCAAGAGGGCAAAATCAGGATGGAAAACATTGACCTTGTCGAATGTTGTTTCTTTCCATCGGCCCTTTGATAAAGATACTCGGACCCCTGTGATTCCTTCGTAATTGGAGATGAGCTACTTATGGATAAAATTCGCCGTAGACGTACCATGTATCGAAAAAAGCGCCACCCCTTCCGTTGGATTCTGTTGATTTTGGCTTGTATCGTCCTGGTCTTTGTGGGATACAGCGTCGCCGGGCCAGTGATGAATTTCTTCCGGAACATTACATCCTCGGAGCCTTCCTCGTCCATAGCTGATATTTCCAGTGAGGCCCCTGTTTCCTCTGAAAATTCCTCTTTATCCCAGCCTTCCGCATCCTCTTCCAGCGCGTCGTCACAGTCCGCTGGCGCCCAGGTCAGCGGTACGAAAGCCGTGTGGCTGCCGGTGGATACTCTCACAGGCGACGGCCTTGAATCCTTTATTGCGCTGGCTAAGAAAACCGGCGTCAATGCCGTAGTGGTGGATATTAAATTAGAAGATGGTACTTTGACCTATGCTTCCAACCTGGAGGCCCCTAAGACAGCCGGCGCTGTTGCCGACGATGCTCCTGATCTTGTGGCCGCTCTCACTGATTTAAAGGACGCCGGCATCAAGCCCATTGCCCGGATGTCTTGCTTTAAGGATCCCATTGCAAAACTCGCCATCCGTGCGGGCGCTATCCAGTACAAACCCAACCCCCAGCTGACTTGGTTGGACGCCTCCAAGGCAAACGGCGGTAAATCCTGGCTCAATCCTTATTCCGACGTAGCGGCACAGTATCTCATCGACATCGCCTCCGAGGCAGTAGATATGGGATTTGAACAAGTCATGCTGGAATCCGTCCAATTCCCCGACAAGGGCGGTAGCACTGCTTATTACGGCAAAGGATCGGAATCCATATCCAGGGAAGAGGCTTTGAGCACCTTTGTCACAAAGATGCAGGACGCTTTGCAGACTAAAGGGGTACAGGTTATTCTATCCTGTCCCGGCGATGTTGCGGCCGGTGAAACCAGTTCCGTCTATGGGGATAGCAATCCTTTGACCTTCGGGGCAAAAATGGCCGCTGTAAATTGTATGCCGGAAGAGCTTGGCAAAGACATTACCATTTCCGGTGAAACTTTTGAAGATCCATCTGCTCAAGTGTCCGAAGTGGTGGCGGCTGTGGCCCGTGCCGCTGAAGAAAATGCAAGTTCATCCACCACTTTATGGGGATGGGTGCAGGCCTATGACATGTCTGCCTCCCAAGTGGAGGATCAAGTAGAAGCTTTGACGGGCAGCGGTATCGAGTCGGTTATTTACTATAATCCTGATGGATCTTATTCGGAAGAACAGTTATCCTAGGGGGGGCAGTGCCCCCTCCACTTCGCCCCTAGTCACTTTCTAAGACGGGAGCCCTTGTGCCCGGTACCCTTCCTTTTCGAAGGGTACCGGGTTTTTCTAGGGGCAGTGCCCCCTCCACTTCGCTCCTAGTCACTTTCTAAGACGGGAGCCCTTGTGCCCGGTACCCTTCTTTAAAGCAATAAATCTACACGCCTGGTTTCTCTTTACAAATTTACTAAAAATATAACGTGTTTTTATCGAACTAATTTTTAAAAATTTGTTCCAAGCCTCTTTCTTTTTCCTCGAACGTATGTTATACTACTGATGAACAAAAATTCTAGATGCAATGGGGGAATTTACAATGACACCTGGGCAAACCCTTCAAACTATATTAGAAGTGCTGGCCATTCTCGGCATCGGTATGGGGTTTCTCTTTGAACAACATGTGGTATTATTCGAACGCCGGCTTTTTCGCCGATGGAAAAATTTCCTCCGCCGCGTCAATCGCTCCAAAAAATGCAGTACCCATCTTCAACATCCACGGGTATCCAAA